>JBAXWB010000017.1 GCA_037128595.1 bacterium | reverse complement strand
GATTGAAACGGGCAAATATTCTTTCAGAATAGGCCCAACTGGCGAACTCGGGCTAATGGAGGGCGCCGCTCTGTCGGCGCCGGAGCGGATGAGGTTGTGAGCGCCCCCTTCAGTCAGGTTAAGAGCAGGCAAACCACTCCATTGAAGGGGAAATATGGAACGCCAAAAGTCAGTCCGGAACGGACTCGCAACGCGCAACTCTCAACTTGCAACTTCTCTACTGAATCCATCCCCAGCGGCGGGAGAAGGGCCAGTAAACGATCATGGCCGGGCCGACCAGATTCCGGGCGGGGACAGAGCCCCAATAGCGTCCGTCGAGACTGTTATGGGTGTTGTCACCCAGGGCCAGGTATTGGTCGGATCCGAGGGTCAGAACGTCGTTCGTGGAACGGATGAATAGGGCCCCCTGCTCCACCTCTCCCAGACAATAGCCGGAGTACCCCGGAGACCGTTCCGAGATCCGCCGGATGGCGGCCGGCTCCTTGACCACTTGGCCGTTGACCAGGAGGTTCGGCTCACGGATGGAGATGGACTCAGTGGGCAGTCCGCACATCCGTTTGATGTAATGAGTCTCTTCGGTCAGTCCGCGGATCGGGATCCCGGTGGTCCGAAAAACCATGACCTCACCACGGGTCGGTTTCATAAAGTTCCACTTGATCCGGTTCACAAACAAATGATCCCCGGTGATCTGATACCCCCGGGCGATAATCTGACCGGTGACAACCTCGTCGCCATTCTTGACGGTCAATGGCAACCCCATAGGGATGGCGTGAGCCAGACCGCCAATGTCATAGGCGGCTTCCCCGACCCCATCACCCGTACGACGGGACGAATAGGGTCCCCGGATGACCCCAGCCGTTTGGGCGGTGCATTCCACATAGGTTTGGCCAAAGAGCAACCATTGGGCATACTTGAGGGGCACCTGGTCAAATATCCCCTTCCCGTCTGCCGGCTCATAGTGGATTCCATACAAGGTCGGCTGCATGGATCCGGTGGGGATTTTGAAGGGTTGCAGGCAATAGGTGCGAAACGCCATGGCGACAGCAATGGCCACCACGAACACTTCAAGATTCTCCCTGAACCCGGGAAAGGATTTGGGCGGCATGAGAACAGAAATGGCTTTTTGAACGGCGCCACACCCGGCCTCGATCCGGGTGATATCCTTCTGGCTCACGGCGGCGGTCAATTCGGATTCCGCCTTGTTCAGCGGCTCCAGAGCTTGGGGCGTCACCACATCTTCACGGAGATGGCGGCACAACTGGGCATGGCGTACCCATTCCTGACCGTGCTTAATGAATTTACGCTTTTGAAAGTATCCTGCCATGGTCGTCTCCGCCTCCACTCAACCCGTTGATTTCAATACTGAGATGAACGCTTCCTGCGGCACGCTGACGGATCCGATATCCTTCATACGCTTTTTGCCTTCCTTCTGGCGCTCCAGCAATTTGCGTTTCCGGGAAATATCGCCGCCATAGCACTTGGCGGTCACGTCCTTGCGCATGGCCTTGATGGTTTCCCGGGCAACAATGTTTTTACCGATGGCCGCCTGGATGGGCACGGTGAACTGATGGGCCGGAATCACGTCTTTAAGCGCTGCGCACATCTGGCGCCCGCGTGAGACGGCCTTATCCCGGTGGATGATGCAGGAGAAGGCATCCACACTTTCGCTATTCAACAGGATGTCCATTTTGACGAGATCGCTGGGGGCGTAGCCGATGTGCTCATAGTCCATTGAGGCATACCCGCGGCTGATACTCTTCAGGCAATCATGGAAATCGATCAGGATCTCGTTGAGCGGCATGGTCGCGCTCAACATCACGCGCTTGGCGTCAAGGGTGTCCGTTTTCTCAACCAACCCACGCCGGTCCATAACGACCCGGAGGATGTCCCCGATATTCTCGTTGTGACAGATAATGAAGGCCCGGATCATGGGTTCCTCCATGTGATCCACCCGGGTGGGATCCGGCAGATGAAGCGGGTTATCGACCTCGATCATCGAGCCATCCCTGAGATGGACCTGATAGATCACGGAGGGATAGGTGCTGATGACATCCAGATCAAACTCACGGCGCAAGCGCTCCTGGACCACTTCCAGGTGCAGGAGGCCCAGAAAGCCACAGCGGAAGCCGAAGCCCAAGGCGACAGAGGATTCCGACTGGTAGGTGAAGGCGCTGTCGTTCAGCCGCAACTTCTCCATGCTCTTCTTCAATTTCTCGTAGTCGGCGGTATCAACCGGGTAGAGACCGCTGAAGACCATGGGATGGATTTCCTTCATACCTGGCAAGGGCTTGGTCACCTGCTTGTTGTGCATGGTCAGCGTATCGCCGATCTTAATCTCGGAGGAATCCTTGATGGTGCCGATGACATAGCCCACCTGCCCTGCGGTCAGCTTTTTGCAGGCTTCCATTTTGGGCCGGAACCGCCCCACTTCCTTGACTTCGGTGTCCAGTCCGCTGGCCATCAAATGTACCCGGTCGCCTGCCTTGAGTTCGCCATCCACCATGCGGATGAAGGTGACCACGCCGCGGAAGGCGTCGTAGATAGAGTCAAAAACCATGGCCCGGAGATACCCGTCCTGGCAGGTTTTAGGGGGCGGCAGGCGCAGGATGGCCTCTTCCAGCATGTCCGTGATGCCTAACCCGCTTTTAGCGCTGATCCGGCAGGCATCGTGAGCGGGAATGGAAAGGATCTCCTCGATTTGCTTGGCCACCACCTCAGGTTCGGCGCCGGGCAAATCCACCTTGTTGATCACCGGCATGATTTCCAGGTTATTCTCGATGGCCAGATAGGTGTTGGCCACGGTCTGGGCCTCCACCCCCTGGGCGGCATCCACCACCAGAATGGCCCCTTCGCAGGCCATCATGCTGCGGGACACCTCATAGGTAAAATCCACATGCCCCGGGGTGTCGATCAGGTTCAGCTCATATTCAATGCCGTCCTTGGCTTTGTAGGACATGGTCACCGGATGGCTTTTGATGGTAATGCCGCGTTCCTGCTCGAGATCCATGCTGTCCAGGACCTGGTCGCGCATCACCCGGTCCTCAATGGTGCCGGTCAATTGAAGCAACCGGTCCGCGAGGGTGGATTTCCCGTGATCGATATGGGCGATAATGCAGAAGTTCCGGATGGTGGGCAGGGAGGTGAGGTTATTTTGATCTTGGAGATGCATCGTTGATATTAATCCTTCATCGAGTCATACGTTTGAGCCGCGAGCAAGCGCATGGTGGCGACCGCTTCCCGCATATCACTGGCCCGGTAAAGCGACGTTCCGGCAACAAACACATTGGCACCGGCCGCGGCGGCAAGGGACACGGTCTTTAAATCAATCCCGCCATCCACATTGATATCCACATCCAGACCGCGGGCCTTGATGGTCGAGCGGAGGGTTTTGATTTTCGGCAGCACCGACTGGATAAAAGCCTGTCCGCCATACCCGGGATGCACGCTCATACAGAGCACCTCATCCACCTCCGACAGCACCTCGTAGACCGACTCCGCAGGGGTATCGGGGTTCAGGGTAATGCCGGGACGCGCCCCGAGCTGACGGATCGTCTGCAACATGCCTCGGATATCCCCTTCACTTTCGATATGGATCAGGAGCACGTCAGCGCCGGCTTTAATGAAGGGGTGCAGATAGGCTTCCGGCTTGGACATCATCAAGTGGACGCTCAACGGAATGGAGGAGGTCCGGTTCGCCATGGCCACCACGTCCGGCCCCATGCTCAAATTAGGAACGAAATGACCATCCATGATGTCCAGATGCAGCCCATCGGCACCGGCCGATTCGGCCCGTTTGACCCCATCCGCCAGATGCCCGAAATCAGCCGCCAGAAGGGACGGCAGGATCACGACATTTCCTGTTGCTTTTTGTTGTGCGTAATTCATATGCGCCTCATGCTGCTTGCTCCAATTTGGCGGCGCATTATGTCAGGAAGCCGCCATCTCTGCTACAAAAAATAGAGGCAAGGCGAATTCCATTTTCACCAGAAACCCGCATTCCCAGACAGCCCATTATTACATCGGGCGTTCATGCTGAGAGGGGGACTCGCCAGGGCAAGAAGGGACAGGCTGGCGCGCCCCCCCCCCTCCCCGCTCTCTTCTCCGCGAGTTACTCGCTCGCGGCGTTCATCCTCGATGGGCACACAGTTAAGGTGTGGTTCGGGTTTTCATGCGACCGCTTCCTTGAGTTTTTCGGCGAGCCAAAGCTTGATCACGGATTGGCGTGTCACACCTAGGCGATGAGCCTCACGGTCAAGGGAATGAATCATCCAGACGGGAAAATCCACATTGACCCGCTTTTGTTGGCAATCCGGACGAACGGCTTTTGAAAGATCCAAATGCCGGGTAATGTCGTCGCCCTTTTCAAATTGATCATCAAATGTCTTAGCTTTCATAAATCTCAAGCTCCTCCCCACGCGAACGCCGCACCGAGATGATTCTGGTATTCTTCCCTCGATTGGTAATCACTGCCGACCAATGTTTACCGCGGATTATCCCGATGACAACCGTTCGCGGTTCATCAGCCGTTCGGGCGGGTATCTCAACCCGATCCACATCTGTCCAGAGATCTTGCGCCTCCACAAAATCAATCCCATGCTTTTGCTTGTTGGCGGCGCTTTTATTTGGATCAAATTCAAATGCCATAACTGTATATGAAATATACCTTTTTCACTCTTGAATCAATTATTAATTCTGCCCGTACGCGACTCTTGACCCGCGACGAGCGTGCGAGCCGTCGCGGTCAAAGAGATGGTTCGGCTATTGACGTATTTGCCCGCCTGGCAGGCGTGTGGGTGAAACTATTCCTGACGAAGGATCGAGGCACGCTTCTTCCCCGTAAACTTGATGAACCACTCCAGGATCAGATTAAGGAAGTCAGACGTATTCATGACCAGGATCTGAAGGCAGGACATGGCGCTGTCTATCTGCCCTTCGCGCTTGACCGCAAATATCCGGCGGCCCCGAAGGAATTCGGATGGCAACAGGTTCATTGCAACACCGGATTTGCCAACCATCACGGCGGGACAACTGAATTTCGGCAACGTCAAGGAATCCGCAGGAATTAAAATATTCAATACCACACGCGCCAGAGGAAAAGACCTTCAGGCGGGGCAGTGGGCACGCGGGCGGTGCGGATTTTGGAGGCCAGAATCTCCGTCACTTCTTCCAGTGGAACGGCGCCCTCCCCCACCCTTAAGAGCAGTCCGGTCAGGCTGCGCACCATCTTATACAGAAACCCCTCGCTGGACGCGCGAATGACCACCTGGGAGCCAACCCGTTTGACGGACAGGGAGTAGACCTCCCTCACCGTGCTTTCGACCACGCGGTTGGGATTTGCCGTGAAGGCGGCAAAATCATGCCGCCCAATCAGGAGGGCGGCCGCCGCCTGCATCGCGTTCACATCCAGCGGTCGCCGGATATGCGCCGCATACATCCGCTTGGTGGGATTCATCACCTTGGCATTCCAGATAATGTAGCGGTATTCCTTTTTGACGGCACTGCGGCGGGCATGGAAATCGGACTTGGCCCGGGCCACTTTCAGCACCCGGATATCCTGAGGGAGTTTGGCATTCATGCCATTCAGAAGATTCCCGCAAACCCATTTCTTTGAAAGATCAAAATGGGCCACCTGTCCTTCGGCATGGACGCCTTGATCCGTCCGGCCACTCCCGTGGACCTTGACCGTCTCACCCGAGAGACTCTGGATCACTTCCTCAATCCGCTGCTGAACCGTCATGTGATTCGGCTGGACCTGCCACCCGGCGTAGGCGCCCCCGTCATAGGCCACGGTGATCCGGTAGCGGAAGGCCGTTGATTTTGGTTTTGGTTTTGAATCCATAATCGTCACTGAATTCACAATATATATTCTTAAAGCCGGTTTTGACAGAGCAAAACCCTCCATACAGGCTGCCGGCCACTCTTGACTTCTCTCCCATCAATCTGCACCATCGCCGACATGGGTTTTGACTTTAAAGCAAATATAACGATGGTGCTCCGGAACGTGGTGGCCAGTGGCAAATTCATGATCCCTGTCATTGTGAGCATGGTGTTGCTGTCCGGCTTTCGCTCCGCCACTTTCTCCTGGGAACACCTGCAGGCGGGTGGGCCTCCTATTGCCAATACCCTGCTGATTGCCTGGTTCAGCGGTTCTGTAATGGGGCCCCTGTTAACCTCCTGGCTGCCGGGGCAGCACTCCGCGACAAAAGGTCTGATGGCCGGCCTGCTGGGATTATTGTTGTTCCCGGCGGCGTGTTTCTTCCTTCATCTTGAACCCCTGGACGTATTGATGGCACTCCTGGTGATCCCGTCCGTCACCTTCTTTCTAATGACAAAACACATTCACCCGATTCCGCTGGCCGGGGTGGCCTTGGCCGCCGGAATCTGGGGCGCTGCGAGGTTTATATAATATGGCGAAATACAGTATTTCATGCGGAGGCACCGGGGGGCATGTATTTCCCGGTATGGCAACAGGACTGGCACTCCAGAAACACGGGCATGAGGTTGCACTCTGGCTTTCGGGGAAAGCCATTGAGGCGGCCACCCGCCATGAATGGGCCGGGCAAGTCATCCAGATTGAGACCGCGAAACTGTCGTTTCACCCCCTGCACTTGCCCCGCACCCTATTAACCATCGTCCGGGCCTTCCGGGCGAGTCTCAAAGCCCTCCGGGCCCAGCAGCCGGATGCCTTGCTGGCCATGGGAAGCTACTCTTCACTCGGCCCCGTGCTGGCTGCCAGATGGCTGAACATTCCCGTCATTCTTCATGAGGCCAACGTCATTCCCGGCAAAGCGATTTCTGTTCTTGCCCGTTTGGCCACTGCTATTGCCATTACCTTTCCTGAAACCCGGACCTATCTGAAACATCCCAACATCCAACTCACCGGACTGCCGATTCGGAAACAGATGGAGGAAGCGGCGGCAATGCAAGGTGCGCTTCCGGCGCATTTCACCGTGTTGACAATGGGGGGAAGTCAGGGGGCTCATCGGTTAAATGAAATGGTTCCCCTTTCGCTGGGGCAGCTTAAGGCTACCGGCATGGCGGTTGAAGCCATTCACCTGGCCGGGGTTAAAGAGAAGGCTGCTGTTGAAGCGGCTTATCGTAACGCCGGTGTCCCCGCCACCGTTTATGGGTTCTGTTCCGATATGGTCTCGGTCTATGGCAAGACCCGGCTGGCGATCTCAAGATCCGGGGCAAACTCCTGCCTGGAACTTGCCTTGTTTGGCGTCCCGGCCATTCTTATCCCCCTCCCCTCCTCTGCCCGTGATCACCAAAGAGCCAACGCCCGGGCCATGATGGCCGCCGGAGCCGCCACCATGCTTGAGCAGGACGTACTCTCCCCTGAGGTGTTGGCCGAAACGATCCGGACGCTGAACACCTCCCCTGATAAAATGGAGGGGATGCGGACCCGGGCACGGGCTCGGGCGGGCGCAGGGGCCGCTGAACGCCTCGCAGATTTGATTGTGAAAATTGGAGGCAGTCGGTAAGGTGTATCGCTTTTTCCGATCAACTGTTGGGAGTGATTATGCGTATTGAAAACGGAACTGTTGTCAGCCATGAACGGATGGGTCCCCATTACCGGGTCCTCACCTTAACTCTTCCTGAAGTCACGGTCTCGGCCACCCCGGGTCAGTTTGTGCATGTCCGTATTGCGAAACTGCATGATGCCGTGTTGCGCCGCCCATTCAGTATTTACAAGGTCGATGGCCAGAACCTTTCCATTCTCTATAAATCGATTGGCCGGGGCACGACCACCATGCAGGCGCTCAGCCCGGGGGATACGGTGAGCATGGTCGGTCCGCTGGGTAATGGGTTTCCCCTGGCCCTGAAGGCCGGGACCATACCGGTATTAATTGGAGGCGGCTACGGGGTGGCCCCCTTGTATTTTCTGGCGCGACGGATGACGTCACGTGGCATTCTGTTTGTGGGGGGGGCCAAGGCCGTGGATATTCTTCTGGCCGATGATTTCAAAGCCATGGGCTGGGAGGTCCGCATTGCAACCGATGACGGCTCGCTTGGCGAAAAAGGCCTGGTTACCGCACCCCTGGACGCCTGGCTGAAGGCAGGCGAGGGAAACGTGCAACCGGAATTCTACGCCTGCGGCCCGAACGGCATGCTCAAGGCGGTCGGCGATCGCGCCATCAAAGGCAACTGGCAGGCGTGGCTTTCTCTTGACCGGCACATGGGGTGCGGTGTAGGGGCCTGTCTGGCCTGCGTACAAAAGGTGCGGCTGAACGGGCAGGACACCCTGGCGCGGGTGTGCAAGGATGGGCCCATCTTTGAATCGCGTGATATTATCTGGGAAGACTAACATGAAACCGACTCTTGATATCAATCTCGCCGGATTCCGGATGAAGAACCCCGTGATGGTGGCGTCCGGCACCTTTGGCTATGGTCCTGAATATGCCGAACTGGTCGATTTGAACAAACTGGGCGCCATCGTTGTCAAAGGCATCAGTATGGAGCCTTGGGGTGGCAACAAAACGCCGCGGATGGTGGAAGTCCCCGGTGGTCTGATCAACGCCATCGGTCTTCAAAATCCCGGCACCCGGGGCTTTACCGAGAAGTATATGCCCTTTCTGCGCAAGCATGACATTGCCGTGATCGTGAATATCTGGGGTAAGACGCTGGAAGAATATGCCGCCGTGGCGGAATGGTTCAACACCATCGAGGGCGTTCACGCGCTCGAGATCAATATTTCCTGCCCCAACGTCAAAGCAGGCGGAAGCTCATTCGGGGTCCATCTTGATTCCACCGCCCGGGTGGTCGCCGCGGTGCGTGCGAAAACCAAGTTGCCCATTATCCCGAAGCTGGCCCCGAATGTCTCGGACATCGGCGCCTTTGCGAAAGTGTGTGAGGATAACGGGGCGGACGCGATTTCCCTGATCAATTCGTTTCCGGCCATGGCCATTGACATTGAAACCCGCAAGCCCATTCTCGCCAATATCTCAGGAGGACTGAGCGGGCCGGCCATCCACCCCATCGCCGTAAAATTGGTTTACGAGGCCGCCAAGTCCGTGAAAATCCCTTTGATCGCGATTGGCGGTATCACCTCAGCCAAAGAAGCCATTGAATTCATGATCGCCGGCGCGTCGGCCGTTGCGGTGGGAACCGCCAATTTCACGGAACCCCTGACGGCCCTGCAGGTGGTGGATGGGATCGCGGACTATCTCGTCCGGCACAAAATTGAAAAAGTCCAGGATCTTGTCCGCAGCATCCGAATATGAAAACACTCCGGCAAATATCCTTCTGGGTGACACTGACGATCAGCCTGCTCATCAGTGTCTGGTGGACCTTCCATGTGCCCTACCGGCCTGAACACGTCTTTGACGCCCTTCCCGCCGCCGCCACCGTGGTGAGCGTTCATCAGAATTTAGCGGAAGAATGTGATGCCGTTTTCAACAATCCGTTATTGCTCCGTGCGATCCGGGCCGGCGGAATCGATGAAGCCAGTCTGGCCGCATTGAGCACCAATACGGTGGCGCGCAAATGGATTGCCAAACTATCCGCCGATCAATCCGTACTGGCCTATGTCCCCGCCATGGGCTCTGAACAGAAGCCCGCCCTGATCGCAGCCTCATGGATCGGGAACCAGAGCCGGCTGTTGCGCTGGCAGATGGCCTGGCTTAAAACACGTGAACTCACCCCGGTTTATCTGGATGATGGAAATCTGACAATCTGGCTGAGCCGCACCCGGTTCGGTAAATCCAACTTGCGGCTTTCCCTGGCCCTATCGGAAGGGCTCGTGCTGGCCTGCATCTCTGAGGATCCCATCGGGGTCCGCACACTCCTCGAAGCCGCTGAAAATTATCCCGATCGGTATACCGTCGCCGGCCGGGGTCGGCCAGCTGTTGCGCACGGCTTACTGAAGGGGTCCCCCCGCCACTGGGGCTGGTTTGAAGCCAATCGCAAGCCGGTGGCGTTCCAATTTGAGCTCCACCCCGAAACCGTGAACCTGGAGATGAGCGGAACGGAAGTGCTTCCGGTTGCCTTACCCCTCAAGGAGGCGGAGGGAACCGGAAATGCGATGAATCTGATCGCCAAGACCTCCGACTTTGCAGCGCTTCTGCCATTGGACTGGGTTTCTGCATTCATCCCGCCGGACCCCCCGTTATTATTCCTGAAGACCGTGAGGGAATTGGCTGACCCCAAGGGAACCCCGGACCATGCCCTGGCATTTATGGCGCTACTGGATCAGGATCACAACGGACGGATCCGTGGACCCATCAATAAAAACTTAAGGTCCCTGATAAAGGGGGTGAAAGCCCCTACCCTGCTATTGGGTCTGCAAATCCAGAGTGATTCCGAGGCCGATAACCGGATCAACCAGACGCTGACGAAGCTCAACAGCCAATACGGACTGGAGTTGACGGCCGGTCCATTTGAGCCGGAGAGCGGATTAAGAATCACCTCGATATACGACGCCAGGAAAAGTTTCTACAGCTCTTTTGAGCCGGAGGAACGGGTCGCCTATGTGGTCCGGGGAAACTGGCTGATTCTTGCCAGCAATGGCTCTGTTCTTAAAAAGCTCCTCAGCCAACCAACAACCGGTGGAAAAAATGACTGGAAGCTGGACCCCGCCGCCATGCCGACGGCAAGCGCCTGGGCCAATTTGAACGGGGTTGGCCAAACCCTGAAAAACGTCTCAGGGGTAGCCAAACTGGCCTCCATGCTGGACACCTCCAGTGGAACACCCGCCCTGCGCGAAACGCTGAATCAGGTGGGAACGGTCGCCGCCGTGCTTCGCGAATTGAACCAGGCCCATCTGACCATGCAGTCGTCTCCCGGCGGTTTCCGGCTCAATCTCGTCATCGGCGCGCCGCTATAACGATTCCCTGGCATAGGGGATTTCCCCCCCCTGAAATCGGGGCTTCCCTGATAGCGCGCCATCGCTGAGCTGTCATAGAGTGTTCGTGCAACCCTACAACCATTAGGAGGCACCGTGAACTACAGCCTAAGCAACACAGTCAACTGCATTGTCCGGACAATCGATGGCGACGCGGGAACAGTGGAGCAATTCTATTTTGATGACCTGACATGGAGCCTGCGCTACATGACTGTCAAGATGAAGAAGGGACCATCGGGGCGCCAGTTTCTCATCCCCATGATGGCTTTAGGCAGACCCGACTGGGGAAAGCACGTGATCCCCGTAAATTTAACCTTGGCCCAGGTCCAGAGCAGTCCTACCACTGACCTGGATGAACCCGTCTCACGCCAACATGAGATTGAGTTGCATCATCACTATGCCTGGCCGGGGTATTGGGGGGAAACCTACTATGCGCCTCCTGGATATGGATCCCTCACCGCCCCCCCCATATTTGGCGTGCTGGCCGCCGAGACGCTCTCGTCAGGAATGCGTAAAATCGATCCGCATCTGCGCAGTACATGGGAAGTCACGGATTTCGGCGTTCAGGCCACTGATGGCCACATCGGCCATGTCGAGGATTTCATTATCGATGACGCGACGTGGACCCTTCGTTATCTGGTGGTGAACACTCGGAACTGGTTGCCGGACAGGCTTTTCCTCGTGTCCCCTCAGTGGATCAGCAAGGTGAGTTGGGACGAGATGAAGGTCTTTGTCGAGCTCACGCGGGAAGCCATCCGGAAGAGTCCCGAATATAACCCTGCAAAACCGGTCAGCCCGGAATATGAAGGGGAACTGCGCGGTCATTTACAGAAACCGGAGCCCAAGGAGTGGGTCCTGTTCAAATTCCATGCCCCCCCGAAAACGAAAGTATATGTTGCCGGAACCTTTAATAACTGGAATCCGACCGCACTTAAACTAGGTTATCATGGAAAGCGGACCTATTCCGCCATGCTCCTGCTCCCGCTGGGAACCTACGAATATAAATATATTGTGAACGGAGAATGGAGCAATGGCCCGGACTGTACGGATCATGTTCCCAATGGCTTTGGGACAACCAACAACCGGTTGATCGTCACCCGATCGCAAGCGCATGACGTTCACCGCCACACCTTTCCCCGGTTGCCCGAGGCGGAGGATCACCGTTCGTGGAGTGCCCCCGTGGGCGGCTGAAATTGCGTTAAGGGATATCTCCCGCCTCAAGTTCGCAGAGGGTTTCACGGTCAAGACGAAGGCCTGGGTTGCGAAGGCTTTCCATGAGCTGGTCATTGGACCGGGGGCCAATAACGGGAATGGTCAGGGCACGCTGGGAGATCAGATAGGCTAGAGCCACGTCAGTCACAGAGGCTGACATTCGTTTGGCGATCCGGACCGCGGCCCGGAGACGGGCATAGTTCAGCGCCGATTCGTAGGGGCCTTTGATGGCGGAATCGTAATGCATTTTCCCCGCATGCGCACATTTGGTGAAAAAACCGTTCGCCTGGGAGGAATAAGGGATGATGGCTAGGCCCTTCTCTTGACACAAGTGGATGGCGGCGGGATCCATCGTTTGCAAGGAATCGTCAGGAAAGCACTTCATGTCAGCATGGGCAAGGGACCAGAGGTTCTGCATGGCGACAAATCCGGCAAGGCCATGAGCCGATGAATACGCGAGGGCTTCTGCGACCCGGTTTACCCGCCAGTTGGAGCAGCCGAAATACCTGATTTTCCCGGACTGGATCAAGGCATCCATGGTCTCCATGATTTCGCCAACGTCTCGGGCGGGATCATCCCGGTGCAACCAATAGAGATCAATCTGGTCAACCGCCAGGCATCCCAAACTCAACTCGATATCCTGCTCCAGATCTTTTCGCGCGAGCCGGCTCTTGCCCATTTCGGACAACGGCGGGTGCCCGCCTTTGGTCGCGAGAATAATCTGAGGCCTGTTCTTGCGGGTCTTGATCCAGTTCCCGACGGTACGTTCACTCGCAGAGGTGCCCCCCGGTAGCCAATCCGCATAAACACGGGCGGAATCCAGGAAGTTACCGCCGGCCTCGACGTAACTGTCCAGCATTTGAAAGGCGTGCGCCTCGGCGATCGTTGACCCCATGAGCGCCGTCCCGAGACACACCGCGGAACTATTTAAGTCGGTATGAAACAGACAGGCTTTGCTCAAGAGCACATCAGTCATGGCTGAATACTATTTTTTTCGCTTCAACCCCGCGAATGGCCGTGAGCTTTTTGATAATGGACGAGCATTTTGTTTCATCACCAACTAATTCGAGCAGGATGATACCGCTGGAGGATGAGGCCTTTCCATCTACGTCGTGCAGCCCCAGTCGTGTCTTGATATGCACCCCGTAATCCGTGAGCACCTTCTGGACAGAACCCGCATGCTTAACCCGATCTGTGATATGAACACCGACAATGATATGTTTGTGTTTTTTCATTGAGTCTTTTGATCCTTTCTATGGAAATACATTATTTAAACTGCCCTGCAAAATCAGCAAACTGGGCCTTTAGGCGAGCCAGTTCATCTTCCAGCGACGCCACTTTTATTTCCAGCGCGGCCAGGCGGTCATTCTCAGCCATAACCGTCTGGCGGGCGGGTTCACCAGCCCCCCCTCCGAGTTCAGTCTCCTCAGGGACCCCCCCTCCCAGCAGGTGTGTATACCGTTCCTCCCGTTGCCCGGGTCGGCGCGGGGCAACCGCGGCCAGGCCACCACCTGTCCAAGCCATTAATTGCTGGAGGACGGGCAGTACTTCTTCGATGGAGGCAAAATCACACAAACGCCCGGCATGGGTCCGGAGTTCACCCACCGTTTGCGGACCTCGCAACATCAGCTCGCACAACACGGCCAATTGCGGTAACAACAACGGGTAGACGTCCTCAATATGGTGGCGATACTTGGGAGTACGGCTGCCCGCCAGCGTGACCGCCCAGGCCAGCCTGCGGTCCCGCAGGGAATCCAGCGCCCGCACGGCATCCTGATCGGACAGTTGCATCACGGGATCGCGGTTTGATTTTTGATTACACGCCATTGTCAGGGCGTTGAGCGTCATGGGATAATATTCAGGGGTTGAAAGGGATTTTTCAACCAGACAGGCTAGCACTCGTATTTCGATTTGGCTCAAGGTCGGTTCCATCTGTCATGTCTCCGTATATCTCTCAAGGCGGATCCGCTTAAAATCCGCCTCGGATGTGCCACAGCTTATCATGCTCAAGCTTTAATGAAAGGCTTTAGCAACGATATACGGCGACGACCGCCCGTTCGCCGCAAGCCCCCGTTCCATAGCAAAACAGATGCGGCGGATGTAATTCAACCCGCCACTTCCGTGAGACCCTGGCCCCGGCATCACCTTCCACCAGCACGGCCTCTGGCGGCAGTTCATTTTTCCATAACACCGCCGGACGCAGGCCGTTTCTGGCACTGAACCCAAGCCGGAACCACCGGTAACATAACCGCTCGGCCACCACCGCCAGCGTGGCGTCGCAGGTGAGCAAAAAGGCATGCAAGGTTTGGAACCTTGCCTCAAGGCCGGGACGGACTGTAAACTCCATACGATCCCTGCTCCATGCCTCAAACCGGGTAAGAAATGACGGATCAATTTCAACCGCTTCGGCAAAGATCAAATGCAGTGGTTTTGCGTTATAATACCAGTCAATCAGTTTGGATAACCGGTCCGACTGACCCAACTCTTCAGGGGATAGGGAAGACGTTTGCGTGACCTGATAAGGAGGAATGGGATTGCTGATCAGCCCCCAGCGCGCCGGATCCGCGGCCAGCGGGGTGCCGGGCAACAGTTTTAAGCGCTCAAGCTGAATCTCGGCGGGCCGGAGCAACATTACGGCCTCCAGATCAGCAACAATGTCAGACAGTTTGCTGCCGGGAAGTCCGGCAATCAAATCCACATGCACCTCAATATCCGGTAAACGACATAAGCGTTTCAGGCCCTCACAGGTTCGATTGACCGTCGCGCCCCGCTCGATCGTCGCGCACACTTCGGGATTTAAACTCTGGATGCCCGCTTCGAGGTGAAACCGGCCGGGTCCTGCCTTGGCAAATTCATCCGCCAACTCCTGATTAAACCGGGCTGGCTCTATTTCCAGATGAAACCGGAGCATAGGGAACTCATCGCGAAACAGCCGGGTCAGCATCAAGGCCCGCATACGGTCTTCATTGAACGTCCGATCCACAATCCGCACATCCTTGACCCCGGCCGAAGCAATGGCCTGCAGATCGGCCCGGACCCGATCCTGTGAATGAATGCGCCGCGCAGTGTGACGACTGGTGCAGAACAGGCAACCGTTCCCGCAGCCCCGGGATGTCTCCAACTGGATGAAAGGCTTCTGAAACCCCATCAGCTCACGCGGATAGAAGGGAGGGATCGCATCAAAGTCCTCTACGCCAGGCGCCGTTCCCTGATCACAATAGACCCCTTGGGAATCCAAGCCACAGACGCCCGGGATATCCGACCACGGCTGCCCCGTCCTCCAACGTTCAAGCAATTCGGGCAGGGCCACTTCTCCCTCCCCCCGAACGGCAATCGTGGCAAATCCATCAGGGCCGGCCACTGCCTCGTTAGACCCGAGACATTCCGGTCCGCCCACCACAATCCGGCAGTCTGGAGAAGTGACACGCAGCGACTTGAGAATCCCGACAACAAAGTCATGGTTGAAGAGGTAAAGCGTGGCGGCCACTACATCCGGCTTGGCGTCAATCAGCTCTGACAATACCTTGGCCGGTGAATCTTTAATGGTCACCTCCAGGGTGCGCCAATCCCAGACGGATTCATCCACCATGGCACGGAGACTCCAGGCCGCGAGACTGGTATGGGAGTAGGAACAATTGACGGCCAGAAATACGACTTTCATAGATCAACCGACGATATCATTAAGAAAAGATCTTGTACACCGGCTTGCAGGAGGATAAGTGTCTGTTATATAGTCATTATCACAAAAGGAGTTTTAGCATATGAACATGAAACGTTTCTGTTGGGCTCTAGGGGTATTCGGGCTTTCGCTGGCAGCCGCAGTCGCCGCTACCGCCACCATCATGAGTGTTCAGATCAATAAGGCGGAGCTCCGGGAAACCCCCTCTTATTTAGGGAAAGTCGTCACTTCACTCGCCTATGGCGATAAAGTTTCAGTTCAATCCCAGAATGGTGCCTGGATGCAAGTCAGTGCCTCCGGCCAATCGGGCTGGCTCCATAATTCCGCGCTCACCAAGAAGACGATTGTCATGAAATCCGGGGCTGGCGCCCAGACGACCGCCTCCAGCGGCGAAATGGCACTGGCGGGCAAGGGATTCAATTCCGATGTGGAGAAACAATTCAAGGATAACCACAAGGAGATCAATTTCGCCCCAGTCGATAAAATGGAGAAAATTAAGATCCCGATATCCGATCTCCAGGAATTCGCCAAAGACGGTAAGCTTCAGTCCGCCGGAGGTGCAAAATGAACCCGCGCTATCTGATCGCTTTTTCGTTATGCCTGCTGGTAGCCGGCTGCGGCACCTTGGGGAAAATTTCCGAAATGGGTACTGAGCTGGCCTCATCAGCCGGCGTGATCTCTAAAGATCAGGCCGAGTCGATCAACAAGAGCGCGGGTGCCATTGACAAGGCTTCGGAGTCCATGACCCCCGAGCAGGAATACTATATCGGGCGCACCGTGGCGGCCACCATTCTTTCCCAGAATAAACCCTATGATCAGAAGGCTCTCACCACCTACCTGAATACGGTTGGCCAATACCTGGCGATGTTCTCCGACAAGCCGGAGACCTTCGGTGGCTATCACTTCCTGGTCATGGACACGCCTGACATCAATGCCTTCGCGGCGCCCGGGGGCCTGATTCTCGTCTCCCGTGGCATGCTCCGCTGTTGCAAGAATGAAGAAGCACTGGCAGGCGTCCTGGCCCATGAAATCGGCCATGTGGAGCTGAACCATGGCATGCAGGCCATTGATAAGAGCCGCTATTCTGCCGTCGTCACGACCTTGTTAGCCGAGGGTGCAAAAAACCTGGCGGGCAGTAATGTGGCTGAATTGACCAAGGCATTCGAAGGCTCCATTTCCGACATCACTTCAAAAATGGTGAACAGCGGATATGCGCGCAAGTACGAATTCCATGCAGACAAGGCGGCGGTAACCATCCTCCAGCGGGCTGGGTATTCCCCGTCCGGGCTGGTCGCCATGCTGCAACAGATGGAGAAGCAGCTCAAGCCCGGTGGCCATGACTTTGCCAAGACCCACCCTCCCCCCGCCGACCGGATCACGGAACTGACGAAGTTGATCGGGACCACCCCTGCGGTGGAGCCGGCGGTGCGTCAGGCGCGATTCAACGATAATATGCGAGGACTGTAAGGTGCCGGCGGAGGGCAAGGAATCAGCCAGTACGCTGCGTTTGCGCCTCCTGCAGGCACTGGGTATTGGTTTGCTTGCTACCATTTGCACCTTGGCTCTTTCCCAGTTTTATCCCCGCATGATGAACCGGGGCGAGTCCCTTACTTGGGATCTAAGGGCGACCTGGTTTGCCAAGCCAGGAACCGACACTGATAAAATCCGGCTTATTTTCCTGGATCAATACAGTCTGGACTGGGGCTCCAAACAGGGATGGTCATGGCCTTGGCCCCGGCAAGTTTATGGAGCCATTCTTAACTTCTGTTCCCGGGCACATGTCAAGGCCGTCGCCTTCGATGTCATCTATAGCGAGCCCTCCAGTCTGGGGGTTGATGATGACGCCGAATTCGGGAAAGCCATCGCCGCCACTCCGGGTTTCGTGGGAGCCATTTTTGTAGGGAAGGAAACCGGGGGCAGCACCAACTGGATGCACAGCATCCCGACTCCGCAATTTAAAATAACCACGGAAAATCCAGCGTCCCTCAATACATTCCAATTACCCCATGCGTCATTCCCCATTCCTGAGGTTGGCTCCAACGCTACGCTGCTTGCCACGGTTTTCGGAAATCCGGATCGTGATGGCCTCTATCGCCGCATCCGTCCGTTCAGCATGTTTGACGGCCGGATTGTTCCGTCGCTGGGACTGGGAGTCTGGCTGGCGTCAACCACCAACCAAACCATGCATATGGAACTCCCCTGGTTTACCGTTGGCGACCATCGTATTCCGCTCGATCGGAATGGATGCGCCATTCTTCGCTACCGTGGACGTTCGCAAACGCACAAAACGGTAAACGCTGCCGCCATCATTGAGTCCGAGATGTTGCTCCGTGAAGGGAAAGCCCCCTTGATCAATCCGGAATCATTCCGGAATACCTATGTTTTTTTTGGATTTACAGCTCCCGGCCTGTTTGATCTCAAGGCTTCCCCGGTAGATTCCGTATTTCCCGGGGTCGAAATCCATGCCACCTTCCTGGATAACCTGCTTTCCTCGGAGATTATGCGTGAAACACCAAGAATCTGGCGAATGTTGCTGATTCTGCTACTGGCCTGCGCCGCCTCCTTGTCGGTCCGGTTCGGACGCCATACCTGGCAAACTCTTGTGGCCTTTGTGGTATTCTTTACCATCCCCATCCTGACTGGAGGATTCGCCTATACACAAGGACTCTGGCTCCCTATTCTTGCACCGCTCGTCGCCACCACCCTCGCCCTGATCGGCGCCCTCGCCCTGAACTATGCCACCGAGGGTAAGCAGAAGCGGTTCATCAAAGGGGCCTTCAAACAGTATCTCAGCCCGCTCGTCATCGAGGAACTGGTTCAGCACCCGGAACGGCTCAAACTCGGCGGCGAACTGCGCGAGCTCTCCATTTTCTTCTCCGACATCAGGGGGTTCACCAGCATCTCGGAGCACTTGAATCCTCAGGAGTTGACCGCCCTGCTCAACAACTACCTGACCGCGATGACCGATATCATCTACAGCCATGGCGGCACGGTGGATAAATATGAGGGCGATGCCATTATCGCCTTCTGGAATGCCCCGCTTGCCCAGAAGGATCATGCGCAACTGGCCGTCCACACGGCGTTGGAGTGTCAGTCCAAACTGACCGAACTGAACCCCGGCTACAAGGAACAGATCGGGGCGGAACTGTATCAACGCATCGGCCTCAACAGCGGCCCGGTGGTGGTCGGCAATATGGGCTCGCGCCAGCGCTTCAACTATACCTTTCTGGGGGATGCCGGCAATCTGGCGGCGCGCCTGGAGGGGATTAACAAACAGTTCGGGACCTCGCTGCTGATTTCCAGCCATACCCGCAAGCAGCTCGATGACCGCATCGCGGTGCGTGAAATCGCCCGGGTTCAGGTCGTGGGCCGCAAGGAGCCCGTATGCGTCTATGAACCCATGCTCCCGGACTATGCGGCGGAACACCATGAAGTGCTGGACCGCTTTGCCCTGGGACTTGCCCGGTATTACGCGGGTTCGTTGACAGAAGCCCTGACGCATTTCGCTTCAATTGAATCACAGGACGCTCCGGCGGCAGCCTATGTGCGCCGATGCAAGACCCTCCTGGCCACCCCTCCCCCCGAATGGAGCGGCGTCTGGGTCATGACGGAAAAATAGTGAGCAGAAAGCAACGGGCAGTATGCAGAAGAGTGAAGAAAGAAATGGAGCAAATATGCACAAACGTGACATCAAAGAACTGACCCTGCTGGGCCATAGCACCACCCGGTATCCGGACAGTCCCGATAAAGCGAGGCTCGAAGCGTTTCCCAATGCTTACGTCAACCGTGACTATGTGGTGGGCTTCGATTGCCCTGAATTTACCAGTCGCTGTCCTATCACCGATCAGCCGGATTTTGGCCATATCAAAATCGAATACGTCCCGAATAAGCTCTGCCTGGAAAGTAAAGCACTCAAGCTTTACCTGTACTCGTTCCGCAACCACAACACCTTCCACGAGGAAGTGGTGAACCGGATCCTGGATGATATCGTCAAGGCCATCAAGCCACGCCGCATCAAAGTGACCGGTACTTTCAATCCGCGGGGTGGAATTGCCATTCGCGCCGAAGCCGAGTGGGCCAGCAAAAAACGGTAGCAAGCCCGGCGCCGAAGGAGCGGCGCCCTCCATTCAAGTGAATTGAAGTCTACCGGGGGAAGAGTTTCCCGCACTTCTGGCATTCCATCACATAGGTGATGCCAGTGATGGATCCGCTGCAATCGATATCGTCGCGACGCTTCAGTTCCGGTGCCCCGCAGGACGGGCACCCGGATTGCTGGTGGGCTTCTTTCTGACGCGCCTCCATCAATTCCGCGTCATGGGCTTCAATGACCTCACAGGCGCGATCAAACCCGTCGTCTGCAACATGCATCTCGACAAACTCAAGTCCCTGGTCTTCCACCACGCGGCGCTCCACGGGGATCTGACCGCGCTGGAGCGCATTCAGCGCCAGCGCGGCATCCGCAGGATCAGAATAAGAAGCCAAAAGCGCCATAACGGAACGCTCCCTTACAGACGGGCCGCACTGACCTTCGCCTTGATACCGTCCACGAGTTTTTTGGACAATGCGGGATCTTTCGACAGGTTTTCTGCCGCGGATTCACGCCCCTGCCCCAACTGAGCCCCGTCATAAAACAACCAGGAACCGCGTTTTTCGACCAATCCATGTTCGATGGCGCTATCGATGACAGAACCATCCCACCATATCCCGCGGGCAAACAGAATGTCGAACTCCGCTTCCACAAACGGGGGCGCAACCTTGTTCTTCACCACTTTCACACGAGTCCGGTTGCCCATGACCTTGCCGGAGGCGTCCTTGATGGCCGCGATACGCCGGATATCCAGACGAACCGAAGAGTAGAATTTCAGTGCCCGCCCGCCCGGGGTGGTCTCAGGACTTCCAAACATGACCCCGATTTTTTCGCGGATCTGGTTGGTGAAAATGCAGAGCGTCTTGGAGGTCGAAATGGCGGCCGTCAACTTCCGCATCGCCTGAGACATCAGGCGGGCCTGAAGTCCGACATGCGAGTCCCCGATTTCGCCATCCAACTCCGCCTTGGGGGCGAGGGCGGCAACGGAATCCAGCACCACCACATCCACGGCGTTACTGCGAACCAGCGTCTCACAAATGCTGAGGGCCTCTTCCCCCGAACCCGGCTGGGACACCAACAGATCGTCTAAATTCACGCCGATCTTCTTGGCATACCCCGGATCCATTGCATGTTCGGTGTCGATGAACGCTGCCAGCCCGCCCGCCTTCTGGGCGTTGGCAATCACATGCAGGGTCAACGTGGTCTTGCCGGAGGATTCCGGTCCGAAGATTTCAACCACCCGGCCGCGCGGCAACCCGCCCACACCCAGCGCCATGTCCAACGAGAGAGCGCCGGTCGGTACGACGCTGATTTCTTTCCGGCCTTCCGCCTCGCCGAGACGCATGATGGCGCCGTCGCCGAACTCTTTCTGGATCTGGGCCAGAACGGCATTCAAAGCGGAATTGGTGGAGGTTTCCGCGGGGGTTTTAGGTGATGCTTTGCTCATAATCAACGATTCCTTTTACTGTCTGCAATGTTAAACGGGCATGTCTTATTTCTTGTAGCCATCCGGATGGGCCTGATGCCATGCCCACGCACTTTCTATAATATCATTTAAATTAGAATTATGGGGAGTCCATTTTAAGATTTTTTTAGCTTTCAAGGCTGAAGCCACCAGACGATCCGGATCTCCCGGACGGCGGGGTGAAATCACTTCGGGAATATCCCGCTGAGTAACCTTGCGCACCACATCAATGACCTCGCGCACCGAAAACCCTGTGCCGGTTCCCAGATTGAAGGGGCCGGTCGCCTTGCCGGTCAGGGCGAGGATATGGGCGCGCCCCAGATCGACAATATGAATATAGTCGCGGATACAGGTTCCATCGGGCGTATCGTAATCATCCCCGAAAATATTCACATGCGGCTGCTGCTTCAGAGCCACCTTGATGACATTCGGAATGATATGGGTTTCGGGATCATGATCCTCTCCGAATTTCTCCGTGGCCCCGCAGGCATTGAAATACCTGAGGAAAACCGGTTGAATCTTGTGGATCTTTTCGTACCACAACAGGACCTTTTCAAACATCAGTTTGGCTTCGCCGTAGGGGTTCACCGGGCGCTGGGGCGTATCCTCCGTAATCGGAATCTTATCCGGGAACCCGTAGGTGGCGCAGGTGGACGAGAACACAATCCGGGGAACATCAAATTTCACCATGGCATCCACCAGATTGGTGGCCCCGGTGGTGTTATTGGCGAAATACATGCCGGGATCTGTCATGGACTCCCCGACCAGCGCATAGGCTGCAAAATGCATCACGGCCTCCGGCTTGGCATTTTTCATCGCCCGCTGAATCTGGCCGACATCGCGCAAATCGCCAACCACGAGCTTGGCCCGCTTGTCCACCGCCGCTTTATGTCCCCGTTCCAAGTTATCGAAGACCACGACCTCATGTCCCTCATTGAGAAGCAACTCCGTGGTTACACTACCGATATATCCGGCTCCGCCAGTCAAAAACACCTTCATACGCTCTCCTCAATACGTTTAATTCTGGATTCCAGTGCCACCAATTTCTCTTTCAGTTCCGGCAAACGCATCGTGTGGGCATGCAGTTTTTTTGCCTCACGCGCCGGCATCGCGGGAGAACCAAAAAGAATGGATCCCGGGGGTGCATCTTTGGACAATCCGGCTTGAGCCATCACGATACAATCACTCCCGATGGCGATGTGCCCGGCAACCCCTACCTGACCGCCTAATTGGACGCGGTCACCAATGTGCGTGCTTCCCGCAATCCCGACTTGTGCCGCCATCGCGGTATCCTCGCCAATGGTGACATTATGGGCAACCTGAACCAGATTATCCAATTTGGTCCCATTGCCCACACGGGTTTCACCGAAACGGGCACGATCAATGGTGGTATTGGCACCGATTTCGACATCATCACCCAGTACCACAATGCCCACCTGCGGGATTTTCTTCCAGTGTCCGGCTTCCTTGACGTAACCGAACCCGTCACTTCCGATGACCGCCCCGTTATGCAGAATTCCCCGGGCGCCCACCTTGCAATATTCGCGTATTGTCACCTGCGGGTAGAGCAGACATTTCGGCCCGATTTCACAAAAATGGCCGATATAGCATTGGGCCACGAGCACGGTTCCCTCACCTATTACCGCCCCCGGCTCAATCACGCAAAGGGGTCCGATGGTAACGTCCTTGCCGATTTTCGCATCAGCTGCAATGACGGCCGTCGGATGGATTCCCGGCTGATGGCTGATGACCGGACGCGCCAGCCAGAGTGCCACCTGCGCAAAGGCGGCATCCGCGCTTTTAACCCGGATCAAGGTTACCGCCGACGTCCCCGTCCACTCCTCATTTACCAGCACGGCACTGGCGTGTGTTTTGGTCATATCCGGCAGATAGCGAGGATTCCCCAGAAAGGACAGATCACCGGCTTCTGCCTGGATCAGCGAAGCGACGCTCTTGATTTTTACAGAGCCATCCCCCTGCACCCGGCCCCCGAGTTTTCCGGCAATTTCATCAATCGTAAACGTCATGGAAGTTTACTCCTTGGAGGCGGCCTTGTCGGCATTCAGAATTTTCAAAACCTCGTCGGTGATATCCATCAGGGGATCCACATACAACACCGACTCCAGGCCATTGCCGAGCAGTCCGCCATCGGCCAGCACCAGGGTATAGTGGCCTTTTTGGGAGCAGGCCGTAATCGCCGCCTTGATTGACTTGGCGAGTTCGCCCTGGATCTTGCGACCTTCCCCTTCCAATTCCTTTTTCCGGGTGGCGGCCTTATCGCGAATGGTGTTTTCAAAATCAATGACCGTAGTGAGCTTCTCTTCCGCCAGCTCTTTCTTTTTTTCGCGGGCTTCTTCTGTCAACGCCTTGTTCTCGGCCTCAGCACGCAGGGTCTCGAATTCCTGCTTCATTTTTTTATGCTGCGCCATGAGTTTGTCGCGTTCTGCGGAAAAATCCTCAAGCTGCTGCTGAATGTGCGCCTCCGCCAGTTCGGTTTTGTAATACTCCTTGAGAATCCGGGCCGTGTCTACAACGGCGATTTTAAGCTCTGCCGCTCCCGCCACACCTGCCATGAACCCCACCAGCGCCAACCCTGCAATCATCTGTTTTTTCATACGCTACTCCTATTTCTGTTAAAACCCATACCCGATTGAGAAACTCCAGTTTTCAGTTCTCGATCTGGGATCATCCTTCTTTACCGGCCAGGCATAATCAAACCGCATCGGGAAACCCGGGATATCCAGACGCAACCCGATACCGACCCCGGCGGCATACTTATTGAAATCAAATTCGTAGGGATCATACCATACATTGCCGACATCATAGAAGGTGGCAAATCTGAATTTCGGAATACCGGGCACTGGAATGGTATATTCCGCACTGCCAACGGCCAGACTCTGCCCGCCGGCGGGACGCACATCCGGTGACCCATCCGCCCGGACGGCCTTGGTACCCACCCAGCGATAGCGGAACCCTCGAACTGTTCGGGCACCACCCGCAAACAACCGTTCCGTAATGGGCACTTCCTCCATATCTCCATAAGTATCGACTACTTCCGCGCGACCCCGGAAACTCAGCACATGCTTCCACCACAGGGGAATATATAATTGCCCGCCCGCCTCCAGATCATAAATATCCGTATCAAATCCCAACGGCCCGCCCATAAACGTTCCCTGGGTATACAGTTTTGAACCCCGGGTCGGCACAAAGAAGTTATCCCGGGTATCCCGGGTCCACGTGCTGCTGACCGAGCTGGCCAACCGCCGGGGATCCGAAAAGTACACCACATTGGTATCCCCAGCGCTATCCACCACCACATACGCATTGGTATCTGCAGAATCCTTGGTCGAAACCTGTTCCAGCCGGTACTTGAAATCCAGCCGGTTGGGGCCCCATAGCGGGACGCCCAGTCCGACCGCGCCCCCCTGCCGGAGCACTTCATAATCACGATCGTCCTGCTTCACACTGTACAGGTCCACACTCAACGACAGCTTCCGGTCCATAAACCACGGCTCGACAAATGACAACGTGTAGGCTTCCCGGGTCGACCCGAATTCTCCCCGCAGTTTGATTTTCTGTCCGGCCCCCACAAAAGGCTTGCCGCTAATATCAAAGTTGCCCTGACTGACTTCGGCAAATCCGATGAGCTTATCAATACTCGAGAACCCGACCCCGGTCATGAATTGACCCGTCCGCTGCTCTTCCACATTAAACACCAAGTCTGTTTTATTGGTCGTACCGACCGGCTCATGTTCGCAATTGACGTTTGAAAAGAATCCCAGATTCCGCAGGCGGTTCTCCGTCGTCCGTACCCGCACGCCGTCAAATTGATCCCCGGGATAGATCAGCAATTCGCGCCGGATGACCTTATCCTTCGTAACGCTATTCCCCCGGACCAATACATTCCGGACAGTGGTCAGGCGGCCCTCATTCACCACAAACCGGACATCGACTTCCCCGGCCTTCTCGCGGAGATCCAGCTTGGGCTGCACATAGGTGTCCATATACCCGCGACTTTCATAGTAGTCACGAATGGCATCGGCGGCCTTATTGATGATTGAGGTGGAGGCCTCCCCGGCAATCTTGAGGTCGGCGGCCTTCAACAGCGGCGCATCAGGATAGATGGTGGCCCCGGAAATCGAGACTTTCGAAATGGAATATTTCAGATTTTCCTGGATCGGCACAGAGATGATATACCGTCCCGGTGCCTCTTCGCGCTTCACCGGGGGCTTGATTTCAACATCCAGAAAGCCGGCATCTTTATAAACCGCCCGGATCCGCTCACACCCCGACGATAACTCTTCGACATTATAAGGGGTCTTATGAAACCAGCTTAAGGGATTGTACCAGGCCATGATCTCCATGGCCTCCCGGATGACAGACATTTCTACCGATTTCCTGCCGGGGAACTCATAGCGGACGATCTGCGCCTTATCCCCTTCGCGGATATTGATCAGGAGCGAGACCTGCCCCGGTTGTCCGGCCACCGGGTCCATGCCCGCATCCAATTTAGCAGTGGCGAAAAGCCGTTTGCGGTATTCCTCGGTCAATTTCACCAGCCTGGCGGCAATGGTGGGATCATCGATGAAATCACCGGGATTCAATCCCACAATATCCTGAACCTTGGCGACACTAAGCTCTTTATTCCCTTTGACGCGCACTGGATTCACCAGTTTATACTTCATGCGCACCACATACACCAGGGACACCCCGTCCCCCTTGACATCCACCTCGGCCGTGACATCCGCCAGTTTTCCCGAGGCCAACAGGGAGCGCACATCATTGGCCACCTCCGCCCGGTTCAGTGGAGCCCCTTCCCGGACGGCAATATAGGAACGGATCATCTGCTCATCCGCCGGGACCGGTCCCACCGTCTTGATTTTCAACACCTTCACAACCGGTTCAGCCAGGGCGGGACACGCCATGACGAGTCCAATCAAAACGAGTTTAATGATACGGTTTACCGTCATAGTCATCGGATCTCCTGATGTAAATAGGCCGGCTGAACGGCAGGTTCATCAACGCCATGCGCCGCGTCACGGAATCGGGTGAAGGCGTCATCAAACGCCATCCTGACTTCTTCCATGGCCGGCCCGTTACGATTCTTGGCGATCTCCACAATCGCCAGCGTGCGATCTTCCCGTTCCGCATCATTTGAAGTCCGGCAGGGGCGTCGCAACAACATCACAATATCCGCATCCTGCTCAATGGATCCCGAATCACGCAGATCCGACAGCTTTGGTTTTTCCTCACCCCCCCGGGCTTCGGGCGCACGACTGAGCTGGCTCAACACGAGGACGGGAACCCCTAGTTCCTTGGCCATTCCCTTGATGCCGGCGGAGACCATGGTGATTTCAACTTGACGTCCGTGTCGGGAATATTCCGGCGCACGTAGGAGCTGGAGATAATCAATGACAATGAGCTCAACATTATGTTTGCTCTTCATCCGGCGCGCGCGGGCCCGCAACTCCATGATATCCAGCCCGGCGCTATCATCAATAAAAATAGGGGCATGTTTCAGTAGATTGGCCGCATTGATCAAGTGGGCATGGTTGGTCGCCGAAATGAAGCCATCAGAAATCGAATGCCCGGATACCCCAGCATGGCAGCAGATCATGCGTTTGACGAGATCCAGACAGGACATTTCCAGGCTGAACACCCCGACAGGCCGCGGACGGGATTCAGGGTCCGCCTTCCCCAGGGCCACATGCTCCACCACGTTCATGGCCAATGACGTTTTCCCCATCGAGGGCCGGGCCGCCAGCACCACCATATTGCCGGGCTTCAGCCCCTTGATCATTTTATCAAGGTCCCTGAACCCGGTGGGAATGCCCTGGAACCCCTTCTGCTCATTATCAAAAGTGCGGATGATCTCATCCACCATGGTTGGCCAGGGACGCATCTGCCCATGCTGATGGGCGGTGATATCGAAGAACGCCTGCTCCACATGACTCAGCACCTGGGAGGCCTCGACCGTGGGATCGTAACAGCTCTGCTCAGCCCGCCGGGAGGTGGAAATCACCTCCCGGAGTAAATGCCGGTCCCGGACGATATTGATGTAATATTCGGCATGGGCGGAGGTAGGCGTCGCATCCACAATCCGATGGAGGGTGGTGGGGCCTCCTATGCGATCCAGTAGCCCGGTGCTCTTCAGGCGCTCACCCACCGTCAGCAAATCAAGAGGCCGCCCGCCATGAGCGAGCTCCAGCATGACCTCAAATATGACGCGATGGGCGGGGATGTAAAAAGAATCGGGAGCCAATTGTCGTTCGATGCAAAGGTCCATGACCTTATCCGCATCGAGCAACACGGCCCCCAGCACCCCCCGCTCCGCGTCCTCGCTATGCGGTGGAACGCGCTCAAGAGGCGTCACCTTGGACGAGACAGGGGCTTCATTGGCCATAGGAACTATTCCTGCACGACCCACACCTTGATGAGGGTCTCGACATCGACACCGACCTTGACGGTCACATCAAAGGCGCCCAATTCCTTGATCGGTTCAAGTTCCACCGCGTGCTTATCCAGCTCAAACCCCTGAGCCGCCAGCAACTTGATGACATCCCCGCTGGTCACGGAACCGAAGAGCTTGTCGCCCTCGCCCACCTTGACCGGAATGGTGTATGACCCCTTTTGAATGGCTGCGGCCAGATCCAGCGCCTTTTCCTTCGCGGCCTTGCGCTCAATTTCGCGCTGCACCTGAAGTTTGGCGAGTTGGCGGCGGTTCCCTTCCGTCACGGCGGCTGCCAGTTTCTGGGGAACCAGGTAATTTCTCGCGTACCCATCGCTCACCTTGACCACTTGTCCGGCCGTACCGAGATCCTTGACGTCCTGCATCAAAATCATTTCAATCGACATAATTTGCTCCTATCAATATTAGCGCAACAATCCCATTACCCGGGCACGACGAATCGCGCGGGCCACTGAGCGCTGCAACTGGGGTGCCGCACCCGTCAACCGTGCAGGCAGAATCTTGCCCTGTTCGGAGGTGAATTTTCGCAGCATTTCGTAGTCGCGCGGATCAATATGTTTGATGCTCTCAACTTGAGGCACACGACGCTTCGATACCATGTTTACACTGTTGTTCTCTCGCATAGCCATAACTAGTCTTCCTTCTCCTTAAAAATTAAAACGGCAAATTATCATCATCCCCGGTCGGAGGCACATCCCCAGCCGCAGAGGGAGCCGCGCCTCCCCGGACCACCTGAGCCGGGCGAATCTCGCCCACAGGGGAGTCCGGAGCATCGCTGTATTCCGCGCTGCGTTTCGGAGCACCGATAAACTGGGTCCGGTCGGCCACCACCTCAAGGCGGTTATGCTTCTGGCCGTCCTTTTCCCATTCATCATATTTCAGGCGGCCTTCCACCAGGAGTGGCGAGCCTTTTGACAGATACTGTCCGCACGCCTCACCCTGTTTGCCCCACACGACCACATTGACAAAACAGGTTTCCTCGCGCTCTTCGCCTGAGGCCAACTTGTATTTATTGCTGATCGCCATCCGGATTTTGGCCAACGCCTTTCCCGAGGGCAAATAGCTCACCTCGGGATCGCGGGTAAGATTTCCAACCAGGAAAACTTTATTCATCGTGGCCATAAGAGACACCCTTCCGAAATCAGGCAGGGACCGCGGGGGCCACTGCCGGCGTCTTGTTCAGCAACTTCTCATCCACGCGGGTGATCTGAACGCGGAACACATCGTCATTCAAATGATAGCGGGAGGTCAGCACACTGATCTTGTCGGCAGCAATCCGGAACGTGACCGACAAGTAGAATCCGGACTCTTTTTTCTGCATAATCCGGGCAAATGACCGGCGTCCCATATCGCGGGATTCCAGAACCTTGCCGCCGGCTTTTTCGATCTCACTGGTCACATAAGCGGCCAGATCCTTCAAACGCTCTTCTTGAACGGTTTCACCAAAAATGAACAATCCTTCGTACATATTCACTGCTTTTTTCCTCCTGCCGTTACATCGTCTAAGCCGGCCGGATTTTCCTGCCTGGCATTAAAGCGGTTCATCGCAAAATCCATGCCTTTTTCCAGAATGACCTGAACAGCATCAGCCGTTTCCCCGATCGCTTTCTGGACCACCGCCCACTCCTCGCGTCCGAACTTTCCAAGCACATGGTCTACCAGATCATCGTGAGTCGCCCCACGCCCGATCCCGACCCGTACCCGTGCGTATTCCGTCGTCCCCAGGATCTCGTTGATTGACGCCAATCCCCGATGTCCACCTGCGCTACCCTTTTTACGGAGGCGCAGTGTTCCGAGCGGAATATCCGCATCATCCACCACTACCAGCAGATCCGCCGGGCTTACCTTGCGGTAATTTAACACCGCCCCGACCGCCCTACCGCTATTATTCATAAACGTTTGAGGCTTTACGAGGATCAACTCCTCGCCGGCATACACCGCAGACCCGACAAACGCATCAAATTTTGAACCGGCTTTCAGCTTGCAACCCAAGCGTTCCGCCAGGCAATCCACCAGCAAAAAACCCATGTTGTGCGGCGTTCGCTCGTATTCCGCACCCGGATTGCCAAGTCCCACTACTATTTTCACGGATTATTTCTTGGCAGGCTTAGCCGCTGCAGCCTTCGCAGGAGCTGCCGCCCCTTTCGCAGGAGCTGCCGCACCCTTCACAGGAGCTGCACCTTCCGCCGCCCCTTCTTCCTTCTTCTTGCCGATCACCTCAGGAGCCGCTGCTGCCGCCGCTGCGGCTTCATCGACCTTCTCCTCACGAGGCGCCACCACCGTGGCCACAGCCACATCACCCGCGGTCAACACCGTGTACTTCGCATCCAGCTTGATGTCCCGGATCATCATGGTCTTGCCCAGGCCCAGTTCGGTCACATCCACCTCGAAGGAATCCACCAGGTCACCCGGCAGACACTCGACTTCGATCTGGCGCAGCAAGTGCTCCAGGATACCGCTCTGTTGCGACACACCCACCGGCTCGCCCTTGAGCTCGATCGTAATGGTCACGCGCATCTTCTTGGTCATCGAGATTTCCAGGAAATCAGCATGCAGCACTTCGCCCTTGATGACGCTATGCTGGACCTCGCGCAACAACGCCTTGACCACGCTGCCGTCCACATCCAGATCCACAATCAGGTTTTCACTGGCGTTATGCGTAATCATCGACTCGAAAGCACGACCATTGATCTTGATCGAACAGGCGGCTTTTTCCCCGTACACAACGGCAGGCACAAAGCCTGTCCGGCGCAAGGCCTTGGCAGCCGACGTTCCGGAGGTTTCGCGTTTGCTCGCAGACAATTTAATTTCTTTTCCCATACTTACCTTTTCCCTTTCAACTTAACCTAAACCTTGAATAACGACGATACTGACTGATTGTCATGAATGCGCAAAATGGCTTCCCCCAATAATCCCGCCACGGAAAGCACCGTTACGGGAAATCCATTCGGGTTCGCCAGCAGCGGCACTGTATCCGTGACCACCAGTTCCTTGATCTGAGAGTTTTTCAACCGCTCAACCCCGACATCCGTCAACACCGCATGCGACACGGCCGCATAGATGCCTTCGGCGCCATTTTCCTTGAGAATGCGGGCTGCCGTGGTCAGGGTTCCGGCCGTGGTCGCCAGATCATCCACCAGGACACAGTTACATCCGCGAACATCACCGACCATGGTCAATGCTTCCACTTCACTGGGGCCCTTGCGCTGTTTCGCGACAATGGCCAGCCCGGCCCCGAGCATCTCGGAATAGGCATGTGCCATCTTGAGGCCACCGGTATCCGGGGAGACGACCACCAGCTTGCTTAATTTCTTATCAATCAAATGTTTGGCAATCACCGGCGACGCATACAGATGGTCCACGGGAATGTCGAAAAATCCCTGCAACTGCTGGGCGTGCAGATCCATCGTCAGCAACCGGTTGGTTCCCGCCGCCACCAGGATATTGGCGACCAGTTTGGCGGTGATCGGAACGCGGGGCTGATCTTTGCGATCCTGCCGGGCATATCCGTAAAAAGGCATTACTGCGGTAATCCGGGCGGCGGAGGCACGACGCAACGCATCCACCATGATCAGCAGTTCCATCAGGGTTTCATTCGCCGGATGACAGGTGGGTTGGACGATAAAGACATCCCGGCCTCTGACGTTTTCAAGGATCTTCACAGCCGTCTCGCCATCGGGGAAACGGTTGACCATCGCTTTCCCCAATGGGATGCCAAGCGAGTCGGCAATGTTCTGCGCCAACTTCGGATTCGCTGTACCTGTAAAAATCTTCATAATAGTCTACTTACTATAACTCAACGCCTGATGGTTGCCCGACTAGGATTTGAACCTAGACTCTAGCCGTCAAAGGGCCGTGTGCTACCATTACACTATCGGGCAATATTTGCGCAACCTTCGTCCATAACCATGGCCCCAACTCACCCTTTACCTGCGCTTCAATCGCCAGGGCTTGGTCGTGATTGGCAGCCACGGCAAAAACCGAGGCCCCGCTGCCCGACAACAATACCCCCAACGCCCCTGCAGATTTCAGCCTCTCGGCGAGAATCAACAGGAGCGGATATTTGTTAAAAACCACCGCTTCCAGAGAATTCTGGAGACTGGCAGAAGCCAGTTTCACATCTCCTCTTTCGAGCGCAAAGCACGCATTGATAAAGGTTTCTTGAGGTGAAGTCAACCCTGTTCTAAATCTGCGATAGATATCCCGGGTGGGAGCATTAAAGCCGGGATTGACCACGACAATCCACCACTGGGTTCCCGCAGGCCAATGGCAGGGAACCGGACGCACTTTTTCGCCCCGCCCCTCCATACATACCGGTTTCCCGTAGACCATGGCGGGAATATCGCTCCCCAGCCGGGCCCCCAATTCCATTAATGGCTCAACGGCTAATCCCGTCTGCCAGAGCCGGTTCAGGCCGACCAGCGTCCCTGCGGCATCTGCGCTGCCCCCGCCCATGCCGCCCCCGATCGGGATTTCTTTTTGAATTTCAATCCGGGCCCCGCCCGCATACCCCGTGGCTTCGCGCAACAGCCCGGCCGCACGCGCCGCCAGGTTATCCGCCGGCGCCGGCAGCAGCACCTGATTCTCCCCGGGCAACCCGACCACCGCGCAGGAGACGTCAATCGACGCGCCCTCCGTCGCCGTGAGCGTGAGGGTGTCATAAAGAGAGACCGGAACCACCAGGCTCCGGAGGTCATGATACCCGTCAGGCCGCTTGCCGAGAATCTCAAGGGTCAGGTTGATTTTGGCAGGAGCCAGAATCGTCACCGCAGGGGATTCATCCGCCGATATGTCTTTCTTTTGCACCATGGCGCGGGCGGAGTTATCAAACCCCCCCACCCATGTCAAGACGCCAGAAAAATCACCCCACCGGCTTGGGCAGGAATATTTCCTGGAAGAAGCTCCGCGCATAACGGTCCGTCATCAGCGACATATGGTCGATGATGATCTGGGACAAGGCCGGACGATCCCGCTTACCATACATTTTCTGGATGAAATGATGCAGCTCACGGACCGCAACCGAATCCCGGTCTGCAGATAATCCCCACAGGGTTTGGCGACGCGACGAAAGCTCCCGCAGCTCAAAGTCAAAGATACTGGCGAGCATATTGTCTGCGCGCACCGCATATTCCTTCAGGAGCGGATGATAGTAAATATTCTTGCAGTTATAACGATAGAGCTGGGTGAAGGCATCGAAGACATCATCCGAAAACCCGATCCGCTCCGGGGTTTTGAGATTGGTGCGGATCATATCCGTCACCAGATTATTAATAATGGTGCGGTTGTCCGCGCCTAATACCCGGATCACCGTTTTGGGCAACGCCGGCATCTTCCCGAACACGCTCAGGGCATCCTCATAATCCCGCCCGGAATAGGCAATCCGGTCCGCCAGCCGCACCACGCAGCCTTCCAGTGTAAAAGGGACCATCCCGCGGCGTTTGATTTTATCAAGGGCTGGCCCCGGCTTGGCACGCGGCCCCAGGTACTGTTCCGTGCTCTCCCCGCAATGGCATACAATTCCATCGCGTACCTCATACGTCAGGTTCAGGCCATGCTCTTCCGTGGAGGGCCGGAAAGCGAGCCGGTCCACCACCCGCAGGCTGTGCAGTTCATGGGAAAATGACTGCGAGGCATCAATGCGCTTCCAGAGTTTGTCCAGGGCCGTTTCGCCGGCATGGCCAAACGGGCCATGCCCCAGATCATGCCCCAACGCAATGGCATAGGCCAGATCCTGATTCAAGCCCAGCGCCCGGGAAATGGTCTGCGCAATGGAGGCCATATAGAGGGAATGGTCCACCCGCGTGGAGACATGGTCGCTTTCAGGCGAGAAAATCACCTGGGTCTTGTAGCGGAGCCGCCGGAACGCGGTGCAATGAAGAATGCGATGGGCATCGCGCTGGAATGCCAACCGGATGGGATCTTCCGCTTCCTCGCGCTGCCGGCCTAAACTGGCCGAACTGCGGGTCGCCAGAGGATGATCCAATATCTTCTCCTCCCGGTCCTGAACAAGCTCTCTGAGGGTCTTCGTCATGTATGCACCTATATCAAGGCCGCCCTTGTTCAGTCCAGAAGGAACCACTCATCTATCAGGCATTATCCCCAATAGCCGATACCTGTCGCTGTCCTGAAATTAGAATCGTTTGCCTGCGCGGGCACATCAGGCACGGAGGCCAGAGCATCCTTGAAGGCCTCTTCATTGAAACGAGCGGAGGCTTCCCGGAAGAAATCGCTGGTCTCATGGCGAATCACTTCATTGGAGATGGATGTCACCATGAATTGATTGAGAGACATATGCTCATCGTTAGCCAATCTGCGCACTTTCCCGTGAATAGAATCTGGAAGGCGAGCCTGTATCGTTTTCATCGTATTGCTCCATTCCTTATTGCACGACCCGTTGCTAAAGCCCTGTTTATAAGCTTTAGCACATGACCACGTTTCCCGTACCGCCGTTACACCGGGCGGGTTTTCCGTTTTAACCAAGCCAAGGCCGGACCCTCAAGTTCTGGCGAAAGACGGGTCCACACGGTCTTATGGTAAGCATTCAGCCAAGCACGCTCTTCCGGTGTCAGTAAGGCCAAGATTAATGGTGCCGTATCAATGGGACACAGCGTTAGCGTGTCAAAGCGCAGGAATGGTCCGTAGCCGGCATTGCCCGCCTCCGCCACCAGGGCCATGTTCTCAATCCGGATCCCGTATTTGCCCTCGCGGTAGAACCCGGGCTCTATGGTTACGACCATCCCAGGCTTAAAGGCGCTGGGACTCCAGACCGAGGTGAACCCATGCGGTCCCTCATGGACATTCAGGTAAGCCCCCACCCCATGTCCGCTCCCATGTTTGTAATTCACCCCATCTCCCCACAACGGGAGTCGCGCCAAAGCATCCAAATGGGTCCCGGTCAACCCGGCAGGAAAACAGACCCGGCTCAAGGCGATCATTCCTTTGAGGACTAACGTATAGTGGCGTCGTGCCGCCGGTGATACCGGCCCGAGCGCTACCGTCCGGGTGGTGTCCATCGTCCCTTCAAAGTAGTTCCCGCCGGAATCCACCAGAAACAGGCCTTTTGGCTTGAGCTGAGCCGCCGAGTCACGGTCGACCGTATAGTGGATCATCGCCGCATTCGCCTGATAGCCGCATATCGCATTGAAACTATCATCCCGATACTCCGGCGCCGCCTGACGGAATTCCTTGAGCGTTTCCCTGGCGGTAAACTCCGTTACCCGCCCCCCGCGCGCCAGCTCACGCTCAAGCCAGACGAAGAACTTCACCAGCGCCAAACCATCCAGCCGAGCGGCCGTATCCCAATTCGCCTGCTCAACGGGATTTTTTATGGCCTTTAATTCCGTGGTGATATCCAGCGGCTCTTCCAACCGGCGCACCCCCTTCGGAATGGCATCGATCAGCCGGCTATTCACCCGTTGCGGGTTATAACAAAGCGCCTTTCCCTTTTTTAGAGCTTTGAGGGCGGGGCCGACCGACTCATAGGGACGCAAGGTCACTCCCTGTTTCTTGAGAGTGGCTTGCAAGACCATTGAGAATTTTGAACGCTCAGCAAAGAGGATGGCTTCCTTCATCCCGACCAGCGCATAAGCCAGCACCACCGGTGAATGCTCCACGTCATTTCCCCGGATATTGAATAGCCAGGCGATATCGTCCAGGGAAGAGAGCAAGCAGGCGTCGGCTCCTTTTTCTGCCAACCTGGCGCGCACGGCTGCCAGTTTCCGGCTCCGTCCGATCCCCGCAAATTTCACAGGAAAATCGATCGCGGGCGCCTGCGAGGGAAGCGGACGATCCGTCCACACCTGATCGCACAGATCTTCATGCGTTTTGAGTTTCAACTTTTTACCAGCGAAGGCTTTCTCCATGTCCCGTACGGCCGAGACCGAAAAGACCTGTCCGTCGAAGGCAACGGTCTGGCCGGGCTTCAATTGGGCGATGATCCAGTCGTTAATGGTCGGCACCTTCGGCTCCCGGCTCTTGAAAAGCCTGATCCCGCTCCCCTGCAGCTCTTTTTCAGCCTGGAGGAAATACCGGCCATCCGTCCAGAGTGCGGCAGACTTCAAGGTAATCACTAACGTTCCAGCTGATCCGGTAAACCCGGAGGCCCACTTCCGAGTTTGCCACCGTGCTCCCACATATTCGCTCTGATGGGGATCCGAGGACGGCACCACCAGGGCCGCCACCCTGCGATCCGCCATCCGTTTCCTCAGAGCCAAAAGTTTTTGCGGCACATTCATTTTATATTCCTTGGTCTTCATTTCGTCCCTCAAGGGCACCTGATCGACCTGCCGCCGCCGGGGACGCCGGCGGCCACCCTGAGTTGTTAAAATCATCCATGATGAGTTCCTGGAGAACTCCTCGCCCGCAGCCATTCATTGATGGTTTTGGCGGAGGTCAGGCTCACGCCGGGCACGGCGGCAATTTCTTCCGCCGAGGCGCGCTGAAGCCGGAGCACGGACCCGAAATGATTCAGGAGGGCCATCTTGCGCTTCTCCCCCATCCCGGGAATCTCATCCAGGGCCGACTCCCTCAGACGGCGTCCCCGCAGCCGCCGGTGATAGGCCAGCGCGAACCGATGCGCCTCATCCCGAATCCGTTGCAACACATAGAGTGCTTTTGAATCCGATGGCAGTCGGAGCGGTGCCGCCTGCCCTGGAACATGAATTTCCTCAAACCGCTTCGCCAGGCCGATCACCGGCACGTGGGTCACCCCCAGCAGCAGCAATTCACCCCGCGCCGCATTCAACTGCGACAACCCGCCGTCCACCACCAGCAGATCAGGACCGTTTCCGCCATCCCGCTGTAACCGCTCAAACCGCCTGCGGATCACCTCCGCCATCATGGCGGGATCATCCGCCTGATGCACGGTCCGGATCCTGAAGTGACGGTAGCGATTGGGCGAAGGCATGCCATCCACGGCGCACACCATACTGGCCACCGAGTGGGTCCCGGAAATATTGGAAATGTCATAGCATTCAATCATCCGGGGCGGTGTAGTCAGGTTCAACGCCTCCTGCAACCCCTTTATCCCGGCCTTGGCATCCTCCGCCTTGATTTCCGGAGTGGACGCCACCCGTGCGCGCTGGTGCGTGATCTCCCGGAGCATGAACCAGGTGTCGCGCAACGCCGCCGCCTCTTCAAAATGATGGTGGGCTGCCGCCTCCGCCATGCTTTCCCGCATGGCCTCGAGCAGGGCGGGCGTCTCCCCGCGCAGAAAGGCACACGCGGCGGCAACCTTTTCCAGGTAGGCCTCCCGGGTGATCCGTCCGATACAGGGGGCGGAACAGAACCGGACAATATCGTTGAGGCAGTGTTTGTGTTGGATCGCATCAGGTTCACGCGGGGCACATTTGCGCAAGCCGAAATGCTTCTCCACAAAATCCATGGCCACCCGGGTGGCGACGGAATTGACATAAGGCCCGAGATACACCGCGCCATCATCACGCCGGATGCGTACCCCTTTGAACTGGGGCCAGGGCTCGGCCAGATCAATCCGGAGCATCAGGAACCGCTTGTCATCCCTCAAATCAACGTTATAACGGGGCTTATAATCCTTGATCAGCTGGCCTTCCGTCAGCAGGGCTTCGGCCTCATTGCGCAGGACCACGATATCGAAATCGTCCACACTCCGGATCAAGCCGCGTAGTTTGGGGTCAGCCCTTACCCAGGTACTGGTGCGGAAGTAGGACTGAACGCGTTTACGCAACGAGGCCGCCTTGCCGATGTAAATAATCTTACCCCGCCGGTCCCGCATGAGATAACACCCCGGCTGATCGGGGAGTTCCTGCAGTTTCCGCCGCACTTTATCTGGAATCGTGATCACAGGGCGGCATTATACACAGAATGATCAGCCGAGCAAAACTTCGAAAGGCGTATCCAGTCCGTACCCCACAGAATAGTAATCACGCCCCGGCGGCTGGTCGAATTGAGGTCCTTTTCCCCAAGCCCAGGGATCGGTAATATTGAGGCGACCGACCCCCAGATGGGGTCCGAGCGGATTGCGCAAGGAACCATAGACAACCAGGTCCACGGTATTTTCGCCCGGGACCACGCTCTCCGTAATATCGCACTCCATGGGTTGATGATAAATCACCCCCGCTTCCTTGCCGTTGACCACCACTTTCGCCACTACCCCGCTCCAGGCAGGCAGCAATACCCGGACCCGCTTCCCCGTTGAGACCGGCAGGATGAAGGTGGCGGAATACATCACTCGATGTCCATAAAGGGGCAACCCCTGCTGACTCCAGTTCCCCGGCCCCAGGGGCCTGGGAGGGGCGATCACAAACCCTTTCTCGACCGCCCTGAGGGAAAAATCGCCAACAATATGCGCGGCCTCAAACTCGTGGAACACCGTCATGGGAGAGGCTTTAATGGTGAGGGTATTTTCACCCACCCTTGCCGCTCCGGCAATATCCAGAAGCCCGAAGGCCCGATCAATCCACCAGACGCCGGGTTGGGCCTTGATCTCAATGTCATTGCAGGTAACCCGGTAAAGGTCGGGACGTTCCACCACCGCTAACAACCGGCCGGGAACGGCCGTCTCAACGGTAAAGTGATAGGTCGCCCGGAAACCGCTTGCCGCCGGGAACGTCGTTTTCAGAAGCTCGTCCCGGAACTGCACCGCATGATCCCACGGATTTCCCTGAAGCCCGTTTTTCTGGAAAATAAACTCCGCCGCGGGCTTCCAGTAGAGCGAAGTCTTGAGCTCCCCGCCTGCCTCCACATCAACATAATCCAGAATCAGGTTGTTATCGTCCAGACGACGAACGGAGAAGTTGGACAGGGCGACAGGGACACCAGACGACACGGAGGTCGTCCCGCCAGAGAGAAAACAGGGAGGAGAGACGGACTCTGTCGCGGCCGTATCCACCGTATCCAGATACAGCAGAGTACTGCCGCAGGGAGGCAGCGTGAATGAGACCGCAATCTGGCCATCGGCCTGCCGGGAAACCGCACGGACGAAAACAGCCCCGTTATCCAGACAGACCTCACGGGCCCCTTTAGCCCGGGCCACAACCTGTCCCTCAGCAGAACTCGTTTTGCTGGTATTTGTGATGAAAACAATGTCCCCATCACTTAACTGGCGGCGATGATGATGCACCAACCCTTTATTAGACGGATCCAAGAGCACACGCACGGCCGGATTGCACCTTTCCGTCACTTTCTCAGACACCTCGCTTTGATTCACAAAATGCCAGCCTTTTGAGCTACGCAGCCGCTCGCATTCAGCGGTACGCCGGCCATCGACATGAGATGGCAGATCTGATCCGGCACAGGACAGGACGGTTCCCCCTTGTTCCAAAAACCGTTCAAGCAGATCAAAAGTCACCCGGTTGATGGTTTCCATTTCGGCTGGAATCACGACCACCTCATAGGCGCATTCACCAACCTGAAAACGCGCTTGCCCCTCTGCCGTCATCGTGACCGAGCCGCGCTCCTGGATGATATGCTCACTCCCCAGGTCAAACTCAAGCTGGCGTTGGGCCAATGCCACGACAAACGCCTGAAACTTATCCCCGATCTCCTTCAGCCGGGCCTCATCCGCAAAATGATGAATCCAAGCGGTGCTGGTTGGTTCGAGTACAAGACAGGGATTGAGTTGCCGCCCCTGGGACAAGGCGCAGGATACCCGCGCAAAATAATCCACCAACACCCCATAGCATTCCATCCAGGGCGAGTGATAGGAAAACGTCGGGGGATAATCCCGTTTACGGGCACCCCGTAAAGAGATACTGGAGAGGTGCTCATTGATCGTATTCACGCCGAGCACGGTTACCCAATCCCCGACGCGCTTATAGTCCTCAAAGGTCATCTCCGCGCCGCTGCCACCATATGTTTCACACAGGGTTCGGACGCGCCCGGTCTGATTGGCCACGCTGGCAAGTTCCAGGACAATCCGTGTGTTGCCGAACTGGGCATGAGGCCCCTCCGCATATTCGCTGAACAGCAGATCGATCCCCGGCCGCTGTTGCCAGGCGGACATCGCCATATTATCGGGGACCGTCGCACAGTTGGGCCAACCGTGCTCCCAGTAATGGCCGGTGAACTCCATACCCGCCTTTTCACAATATCGGTAATAGGGTTTGGCCCAGCGATCCACAAACAGCTCATTGATCAACTGAAAATAGTGGTGCCGGAAGGCCTGTCCTTTTTCACACGCCTCTTTAAGATACGGGAGTCCCTCATAAATATCTTCGCCCCAGCGCTGGCTGAACTGCTCGGGAAGATCAGGGGTCCAGTGAATGTCCCCGCAGGGCCTGAGGTGGGGCTCATCGGTAAAAACGCCCGGAATCGCCCGCCCGAATTCAGCCCCGAAGCGCCGGCGATACGGCTCCAGTGTAACCTCTAGAAATTTTTCCGTTACCCCGGGCCGGATCAAATCTGTATGGAATCGCCCGCCGTACCAGGGTGATTCCCCGGCCTGCACCTGCGTAACAACCCGATTCGAATCCACGGTGAGCCCGAGCGCACGGGATTCCGGCATCACCTCAGGCACATGGCCGCCGGCAAATCCCGAGGGATAGGAATTCTCGTCATAAATCCAAAGGCGTACATTATGCTGGCGTGCCAGCTTCAGCGCATAAGTCCACAGGGCGAACCAGTCTTCGGACAGATAGGGCGTCATCAGTCCGGGCCGGGGATGCACAATGACCTGCCGGATATGCTGTTCGGCTAACGCAGAAAGCGTCTGCTCCAGCTGTTCCGGTGTCACGAAGTCATTCCAAACCCAGAACGGGGCGGAGGTGAATTCATTCGGCGGGTGATGAAGATCGAGCGCGGAAATAGTATCGATATCTTTCATAGCCCAAGACTGTCCCATAAACATTTCCGGACAATCAAGTGCCAAAAAGCCCTTCAGATCAAACGTCTGATTCCAAATGGCAACAGACGCAATTAGGATTTCTCGTCAGGCACCGCCATGCCCCCCTTCCCCTTGGCCCCAGATTTACAGCACAACCGGATTGGGCACAAACGCGCCGCCCCGGCAATGTTTCAGGTAATTCAGACCATGTACCTGGCCCGTCATCTCCAAGTCGCCCTTGTAGACGGGATCGTGCCAGCCTTCAATATCAATGGAGCCTTTGAATCCGCCCCGTCGCAACTCGGTGATGACATCGGTCCAATTGGTATCCCCGAAGCCCGGCGTGCGGTGGAAGGCAAATTTGTCTTTGCCAAAAACTCCCTTGGTCTTCACGACATCCCACAAAATGGAGGCGTCCTTTCCGTGCACATGGAAAATGCGGCTCACCCACTGACGAAGCTGCGGAATCGGATCAATTAATTGAACCATCTGGTGGCAGGGCTCCCATTGCAGCCCGATGCTGGTACTGGGGACCGCATCAAACATCAATTGCCACGCGTCGGGGTTATGGGCGATATTCCAGTCCCCGGTCAGCCAGGTACCGTCCATGCTGCAATTCTCGAACGCAAGACGAACTCCCTTGCCTTCCGCGCGTCGGGCCAATTCCCCGAACACTTCCTTGAACCGGGGAATGGAGTCGTCAATCGGCTTGCCTCGCACCCGCCCGGTAAACCCGGCGACGATATCCGTCCCGAATAAATGGGCGTTATCAATCAGGGTTTCCCACCCCTTGAGTGTCGTCTGATCCTTCTCTCCGGTTTCAAGGGGATTCCCGAAGATCCCGATCGAACTGATGACCACATCTTTGCCGCCAATCGCCTCCTTGACCTCAGCGGCCAATTTTTTGATATCGTTATCACCCAGGGTCTGCCAGAACGTCAGGGAGAAACTCTCAAACCCGTGCGGCAGAATCTGCTGAATGTATTGTTTCGTGTGTTGACCGCCCCCGACCAGCGTTCCGATCCTGATGTCACCATGATTCTGATAGTTCATAAATTGCGTATCCTTAAGAAATTCGGCTCGTCACCATTTGACCAGTACCTCTTTGCCGGTTGCCGCACTTTTAACGGCGGCAAACACCATCGCGAGACTTTTGATATTGTCCGTGCATACTGTTTCCGGCAGCGTGCCATTTCGCACACAGTTCACATAATCCAGGATCTGTCCGCCATGGGACCCCGTCCGGCTCGGGTCGTCAAAAGGCGCCACCGGGACGGCCTCGCAGGAAGAAATGAACGAGCCGGTTGTCTTGACCGCCTGGGCCTGGATATCCTTGGCGCCGTCCCACCGGAAGCTCCCTTTGGTCCCGATCCCGTGCCAGGTGCTCTCCCAGGTGGTGTTCATCCCTTCAGCGCACCAACTGCCCCGGTAGGTATACACCACGCCATTACTCATGGTGAACAGGGCCACGGCGGAGGCATCGTGATCATACCACGAACCGGCCGGGTTCCATTCCTTACAGTAAACAGACACTGGATCGCCTCCGCCCAGCAGGCGGGCGGCATCAAAGGTGTGAATGGCCATGTCCAGCAGAAGCACATGCTTCATGTGGTCCCGGAATCCGCCGAAATGGGCACCAATGAAAAAGTCGGAATTCAGCGCCGTCAGGGTCCCGATCTGCCCGCCCTCCACCAGCTTCCGCACACTCCGTATATTGGCATCGAAGCGGCGATTCTGGATGACCGCATGGGTGCGCCCGGCCTTCTGAGCGGCCCGTACAATACGCCGGGCATTGGCCATGCTGTCGGCCAGGGGCTTTTCCCCGAGGACATGACACCCATGGCGGAAGGCCTCCAATGCCACGTTGACATGCGCTTCAGGAACGGTGCAGTCAAACACCATGTCGGGTTTGGTTTTTTTTAGAACCGCACGGAGATCCGTACCAATCTCAACCGAATCCGCCAGATTAAACTCCACCGCCCGCTTGCGGGCATTTTCATCAATCCGGTCAACCAACCCGACAAACTTGATGTCAGGCATGTCAACAGCCGGCCTCAGCCAGGCTGCACTGATGCTGCCACAGCCAACGAGCACCACGCGAAACGGATCAGACATAAGGTCACCCTTTTTCAAATGCCGCATCAAAAGCCACGTTTGACGGGGGGAACGCAAGCCGTTTGACGAACTCGCAGGCCTCTTTGGCGCCATGCTCACGATCCATACCGCTATCCTCCCACTCCACGGAGAGCGGCCCCTGATAGTTGATGCGGTTCAACGCACGGATAATCTTCTCGAAATCCACATTCCCCCGACCCAAAGAGCGGAAGTCCCAGAAACGGCGGGAATCCCCGAAGGTCAGGTGACCGCCGAACACGCCGGACAACTGCGGCGTCTGAGCCCAGGCCACATCCTTCATGTGAACATGGAAGATGCGGTCTTTAAACCGCTCGATGAACGCCACATAGTCCACGCCCTGGTACCCCAGATGGCTCGGATCATAGTTGAAACCGAAGGCCGGATGCCCATCCACCGCCGCAATGGCACGTTCCGCCGTGACAATGTCAAAAGCGATTTCAGTGGGATGGACCTCCAGGGCGAACTTCACGCCCGCCTTCTGGAACTGATCCAGAATCGGCTTCCACCGTTTCCCGAAATCCGCATACCCGGCCGCCACCATGGCTTCTGATACAGGCGGAAACGCATAGAGCAAGGACCAGATCGAGCTCCCCGTGAAACCGTTGACGACCTTGACGCCGAGTGTCTTGGCCGCCTGGGCCACCTTGATCATTTCCCCGGCAGCGCGCTGGCGCACCCCTTCGGGATCGCCATCCCCCCAGATATACGGAGGGAGAATGGATTTATGGCGCTCATCGATCCGGTCACACACCGCCTGGCCCACGAGATGGGCGCTGATGGCATGCACCTTGAGCCCGTGACACGCCAGCGTCTCATGCTTCTTGCGGCAATAAGCCGCATCCGCCTGATCGACCTCGAAGTGATCGCCCCAGCAGGCCAATTCCAGCCCGTCATACCCGAACCCCTTGGCCTTCTGGCAAAGTTGTTCCAGAGGCAGATCCGCCCATTGTCCCGTGAATAAGGTTACCGGTCGCGCCATGATAGATTCTCCTTACTGAATTATTTAAAAAACACCGGTTTGCCGGTTTTCGCTGATTTGTAAATGGCTTCCAGGATCTCCGTCACGACCAGCGCCTCTTCAGGCTTCACCATGGGGTCCGTGTCGTTGATGATACAATCGATCCACATCCGGGCTTCGCGTTCAGCCGCATTATCACTGCTGCCATCATAGAAGTCGACCCCGCCGGTCTTCAGCTCGATGTTATTGGTGAAGAGCTTCCCGTGTTTCTCACCATTGACCCGCAACCCGTCGCCCCACATGTCGGCGCCGCCCTCGGTCCCGCACAGCGTGGTCTTGGCCTCGCCGGTCTGCAGGTAGTTGATCGCCCAGCTGGATTCGAGCATGATCGTCGCCCCGTTTTCCATGGTGATGAAGCCGAAGGCCGAATCTTCCACTTTGAATTTCTTGGGATCCCAGGGACCCCAGGCATTGGCGCAATTTTTCTGCTTTCCAAGTTTATGATAAACTGAGCCCATTACGCTCAACGGCTTGTAGTTATTCATCATCCACAGCGTCAGGTCGAGGGCGTGCGTCCCGATATCGATCAACGGGCCCCCGCCCTGCTCCTCCTCGTTCAAGAACACGCCCCATGTCGGAACGGCCCGGCGGCGGACCGCGTGCGCCTTGGCATAATAAATTTCGCCCAGATCCCCATCGCGGCAGATCTTATTGAGATAAAGGGAGTCGGCGCGGTAGCGGTTCTGGTACCCGATGGTCAGCTTTTTCCCGGACCGCTTCACCGCCTGGACCATTTTGCGGGCATCCGCGGAAGTCTTGGCCATGGGCTTTTCGCACATGACATGCTTTCCGGCATCCAAGGCCAGAACAGCAAGGTCCCCGTGGGATTTGTTGGGAGTACAGACATGGATCACGTCAATGGACTTATCCTTGAGCATCTCCTTGTAGCTCCCGCACACCCGGGCGCCCTTGGCCCCATAAGCTGCGGCGGCCGCAGCCGTCTTTTCAGGAATAATGTCAAAAAACGACACAATCTCCACATTGGGTAATTTCTTCAGACTGGGCAGGTGCTTGCCATTGGCAATCCCACCACACCCGACGATTCCAATTTTAACGACTTCCAGTTTCTTGGCGGCCATAATCCGATCTCCTGTTTATGTATTTATAGAAAAATTAATTGCGTGTGAGCGACAATACTAGATTTCACGCCACTTACCGGTCTTGCATGAAACACGCATCTTTGTGTATATTTTCGGCATGAGTCAAAACGATCCAGCTTCGGAAAAATCCCCTGTTCATTCAGCATTCAAGCTTTTTGACTTCCTTCCCGACGTTTCTTTCTTTGTAAAAAACCGGGACAGCCAGTTTATTTACGCCAATTCGGCCTTCATTAAAATGCTGGGAGCGAGAAGCCTGAAGGAGATTCTGGGGAAGACCGACCATGACTTCTCGCCGAAGGAACTGGCCGACCGCTTTGTGCGCGATGACCGGCAGGTCATCAGGAGCGGAAAAGCGATGACCAGCCGCGTTGAACTGGTGCCGAATTTCGACAACAGCATCAGCTGGCATATCACTACCAAGATCCCGGTCCTGGATGACACCGGAGAAATCGTGGGAATGGCGGGAATGACGCGAGACCTGAACCGGACGAATGTCACGGCCAGCCGGTACAAGTCAATGGCGGAAGTCATGAAGTACCTGGAAAGCCACTACCCTGACCCCATCCCGGTCAAGGACCTCGCCACTATCGCCCATCTCTCGCTCAGCCAGTTTGAGCGTCGGTTCAAGGCGCTTTTCCAGGTGACCCCGGTGCAATACCTGATCCGGCTCCGGCTGAACAAGGCCGGCCAGCTCCTGACCTCCTCCACCGCCAAAATCACGGATATCGCCAGCCAATGCGGGTTCTATGACCACAGCCACTTCATCCGGCAGTTCACCCGCGCCTACGGCCTGTCCCCCTCCGCCTATCGTCAGCAGCACCAGTGACGGCTCTCAAGGGGCTTTCACGGCGGCAGCCAGTTCACGCCCCATGGCGTGACATTGTTCCATCTCGGCGGAACCCGGCTGCCACTTGACCTTCAGGCCGGGCCGTGCCAGGGGAATCCCCGCCTTCTTGAACACTTCTTCGATATCCTTGACGCTCTCGCCACTCCAGCCATAGGACCCGAAGGCCGCGCCTATTTTGTTTTTGAAGCGAAGCCCCTTCATCTCTTCCAGGATCTTGGCCATGGAGGGAAGAATGCCGTTGTTGTGAGTGCAGGACCCCAGCACAATCAGCTTGGACTTGAAAATGTCCACCATCAGGTCATTCCCATCCGACAACGCCGCATGGCACACTTTGCAGTCCACCCCGCATTCAATCAACCCTTCCGCAATCCCTTTAGCCATTTTCTCAGTGGCATTCCACATGGTGTCATAAACAATCAACGCGGTCGGCGCGGGCTTCTGCTGCGCCCATTCCTGGTATTGTTTGACAATCTGCAGGGGATCCTTCCGCCAGATCACCCCATGGCTCGGGGCAATCATATCGACGGGAAGATTCAACGCCAGGATTTCATCAATCTTTTTGGTGACCTTGTCACTGTAGAGCGTCAGGATGTTGGCATAATACTTGAGCGCCTCCTCGTACAGTTCCGCCTGGTTGACCAGGTCGTTGAACAGGAAGGCCGAGGCATAATGCTGCCCGAAGGCGTCATTGGACATGAGAATGTTATGACCGGTCACATAGGTGAACATGGTGTCGGGCCAATGGAGCATCGGCGCCTCGACAAAAATCAATTCGTTTTGACCAAGCTTGAGCCGGTCGCCGGTTTTCACGGTCATCATCTTCCAGTTCTCGTGATAATGCCCCATCACACTGGACGCCCCGTTTTTGGAAACCACGATCGTGGCATTCGTGCAGTATTTCATCAGGGTCGGCAAACTGCTGGAGTGATCCGGTTCCGCGTGATTCACAATCACGTAATCAATCTTCGAGGGATCAACGATCGCCTTGATCTTCGCCATGAACTCCTCCGCATGGTGATCCCAGACGGCATCCACGATGGCGATCTTCTCGTCCATGATCAAATACGCATTATAGGTCGTCCCACGGTGAACCGACAATTCCACTCCGTGAAACCGCCGGATACCCCAATCAGTCACCCCTACCCAATGAATGTTTTTTGAAATTTCCATAAGAACCGATCCTTCCGCTGTCATTTATCCTTCAAACCAAATCCGTACCCGCTTCACGCGTTTGCCCCACTCCAGGGCCTCGCGATGAGTGGGGAAAAACAAATCTATATGCTCCCCGGTAATGGCCCCGCCCCGATCCTCGACGCGGCCGGCACCATACCCCTCAATATACATGACCGTTCCCAATGGAAAACGCCCGGTATCGGCTGCGATGGTCCCCCGTTGCGCCTTCGCCCCGCTCGCCGTAATCCCGACCTCTTTGCGCCGGCCTTTCAGCGGACCCGACGAATACACCGGCCGCATCAGCCAATTCCGGTGCCAACTACAGCATTCACCGCAGGGACAATACCCCGTCGTGAGCAGTTTCCGCTCGACCGGACGCGTGTCGCGGGGCGGCTGGACCGAGGCGCAACCAGTCACCCACAAGGCCATCAGCAGCAGACCAAAAAATGAAACGGCGTTCTTCACGGCCAAAAACAGTACCATAACGGACGGGAACTGGGCAAATGATGTGTGAGGGGCATTGCCGCCCTCCACGTATTCGGCATTCCATCGCTGGACAAACATGCGGTAATTAAGCTAAATTCAATTCCGTTATTCATGTAACTAATTCATCAGGAGATATTATTTATGCTGATCACCAAGAAAATCCTTGTGCCCCTGCTTGCCACCGCCTGGGTTTGCCAATCCTTTGCAGGATACCAGATCACGGTTAAAAACAGTGATGCCGGCGGCGGCCATGGCAAGAAAAAACAGGAGACCAACGTTGTCAAAATGACGACGGACTCCGGCAAGGCCCGCATCGACTTCACTGAAGGCCAGGCCCCCGGCGCCGAGAAAGGCAGCTATCTCCTCACCAAGGATAACGGACAGACCTTCCTGATGGTCATGCCCGAAAACAAAACTTACATGAAGTGGGATATGGATGCCATGATGGGGATCGCCGGCGCCATGGGAAACATGATGCAGATGAAAATCACCGACCCGAAGGCCGAAACGCTACTGGATGAGTCAGGCGAACCCATACTGGGCTACCCGACCCGCCATTTCAAGCTTCGCACGTCCTACCGGATGTCCATGACCGTCATGGGCTTTAAAAACGAAAGCACCATCTCTAAGGATGAAGAAACCTGGACAACCACCAAATTGGATCTTGCCGCTCTCGGAGCCTGGGTCGGCAAGGTGCCTAAAACAAAAAACGAAAGCCTTGATCAGTTGATTCAGGCTGAAAAAAACAAAGTCAAGGGATTCCCCCTGAAAATGCTTTCGGTCGAAACCGCCACGGATAGTCAGGGAAAAACCAGCGTTTCAAAGTCGAGCATGGAAGTGACTGAAATCAAAACGGTTGAAGCCAATACCGTCTCCTTCGACGTTCCTGCTGATTATAAGGAAATGAGCCTGCCGATGACGGCAGGAAATGAGGATGAACCATCCAAGAGCCACTCGAAATCGAAAAAGGTGTCCTCGTTCGATTTTGGCGCTCTTATGAAACAGGCAATGGACCAGGCGAAATAAGCAGTGAGCAGCCTCCGTCGCCAAGGCTATGGAGGCCAGGGTGGGCAGTGATGTCCACTGCTAACTGCCTACTGAATTACTGGCTCAACGCCGTCTTCATCGCCGGGAATTCCTTTTCGACAGCCTCGGCGAGTCCCACCCAGAAATCTCCCCCAGCGGCAAGCATGATGCCCATGTACAGGGCGACTTCCCGCGGCGGGAATTTGGCCACCACCGCGCGAACGCCTTTGGTGACTGACTTCAGGTCAGCCTGAGTCACGCTGTCGTCTATAATGCCATTTACATGCTTCAATCCCTGTGCCTCGACAAAACAAACCAGCATCGGGGTCTTCCGGCATACGACCCAGGATCTCAGCAAATCATCACAGAGATGCCGGAGGGTAGGACTGTCGACCAGCCGACGCAAGTGCCGGACTTTTTCCTGGACGGGCAACCGCTTCAAAAAGGGCTCCCGGAATTTCATCGCACCAGCGAGTTCCTTGGTCACCCGCGGCAGGGCGTCGCGGCTGAAGGTGTCTTTCCCTTCCAATAAGGCCAGGCAGGCATCTTCCTTTTCGACCTGCGTCAGCGCAGTCCACACATCTTTTACGGTTATCTCGATCATGACTCACTCCATTTAGTGGGTATTCCCCCGATAACACACCCTTGCCGGTGTGACAAAGGCGGGGATGTTCCAATCAAACCTGGGGATTGTCAACTTCACAATACGCTTCCCTCCTCGACAGCCTCCCGGGACTCAGGTATAGTCCGCCCCCTATTTGAGACAATGAAAGGGACCATCAAGATGAATAGCGACCAGATCAAACAGGGTACAGAACGCGCACCACATCGCAGTCTTCTACGGGCCACCGGCATCGTCAAAACAGGCGATTTCAACAAGCCCTTTATCGGCGTGTGCAACTCATTCAACGAAATCATTCCTGGCCATGCGCATTTGAACAAGGTGGCGGAACTCATCAAAAAAGCCATCCGGAAAGCCGGGGGCATTCCCTTTGAATTCAACACCATTGGGGTCTGCGACGGTGTCGCCATGGGCCACACGGGCATGAAGTATTCCCTGCCAAGCCGGGAAATCATCGCCGACAGCGTGGAATCCGTAATCAAGGCCCACTGCTTTGACGGCGTCATCTGCATCCCGAATTGCGACAAGATCGTGCCCGGCATGCTCATGGGGGCACTTCGCGCCAATGTTCCCACCCTCATGGTCAGCGGGGGCCCCATGGCGGCAGGCCGGCTGCCCGATGGCAAAGCGATTGACCTGATCAGCGTCTTCGAAGGGGTGTCTGCCCACAAACAGGGGAAAATCAACGACGAAGCGCTCCAGACGCTTGAGGAACACGCCTGTCCCGGGTGCGGCTCCTGTTCAGGGATGTTCACCGCCAACTCCATGAACTGCCTGTGCGAGGCCATCGGCATCGCCCTGCCGGGGAACGGGAGCATTCTGGCCATTGACCCGCGCCGCAAAAAATTGTTCCGCACGGCCGCCACCCGCATTGTGGAGATGGCTAAAGCCGGTGGTCCCCTGCCGCGCGAAATTGTGACGGAGAAATCCCTGGATAATGCGTTTGCCACCGATATGGCCATGGGTGGAAGCACCAACACCGTGCTTCATGCACTGGCCATTGCCCATGAGGCTGGGGTCAAATATGACCTCAACCGGATCAACCAGATTTCCCAGAAGTGCCCCAATATCTGTAAAGTATCCCCCTCCTCTCCCTATCACATGGAAGATGTGGATCGGGCCGGCGGGATCAGCGCGATTATCAAAACGGTTGGCGCCATTCACGGGATTATCAGCCGGGATGCCCCGACCGTCACCGGCAAGACGATCTGGCAGAATGTGGCCCGGGCCGAAGTCAAGGATGCCGACATTATCCGCCCCATCGATAAGCCCTATTCCGCTGACGGCGGCCTCACCATCCTGTGGGGCAATCTGGCCGAAAACGGCGCTGTGGTGAAAAAGGCCGGGGTGGCGGCATCCATGCTGAAGTTCCGCGGACCTGCGGTGATTTTTGAATCCCAGGAAGACGCCTGTACCGGCATTCTCAAGGGCGCGGTGAAGGCTGGCGACTGCGTGGTGATCCGGTATGAAGGACCCCGTGGCGGCCCCGGTATGCAGGAAATGCTGGCCCCCACCTCTTACATCATGGGCGCCGGACTGGGCGAAAGCGTCGCTTTGATCACCGATGGCCGCTTTTCCGGCGGTACCCGCGGTGCCTGCGTCGGACATGTGTCACCCGAAGCCGCGGCAGGCGGTGTCATCGGACTGATCAAGCCGGGCGACATCATCAACCTGGATATTCCGGGCCATAAACTCGAAGTGGAAGTGACGGACGAGGAGCTGAATCGCCGTCGCGCTGAATCCGTCCCGTTCATCCCCCGGAACGTTACCGGCTATCTCAAGCGTTACGCCCAGCAGGTGACCAGCGCCAATACGGGAGCGGTGCTCCAGTAGACACGCCATTACACCAGCCAGTGACAGCACCAGACGGCGGCGGGAACGGTGAGCAGACTGAGCAGGGTGGTGATAAAGATGGCGCTCGCGGTCAGGCCGCGATCTCCATTGTAATGGTCGGCAAACATGGAACAGCTGATCGCCACGGGCATGGTCACAATCACCGTCGACGTCACGAATTCCAGCTCCGTCAGGCGCACCCCCACCAGCATTGTAACCACTTTAAGCGCCAACAGGGTCACAAACGGAGCCAACGCCAACCTGGCCAACGTCACCCCGATCAAGGGTCGCCACTGAAATTGGCTGGTCTTCATTAAATCGGCCAATTGGGCCCCCGCCACCAGCAGCGAAAGCGGAATGGTCAAATCTCCGATCATTTTAAGGGCACCTAGCACCCCGTTAATGGCAAGCCCCCGGAACGGACCGGCCTCTGCCTGCGTAGTCATCCCGGGCCAGCAAAGGGCCAGGATCACCCCGGCGACCGTCGCCATCACTCCGGCATTGCTCAACAGCATCCGCCAGGCAGACTGCGATTCAACTTCCTCCGCTTTCAGCAGGCGGATGCAATAGGTCCACAGGGTAATCTGGGCGCCCAGATTGTAGAGCAGAACGAAGCGCACCCCCTCGGCGCCATACAGGCCCGCCGCAATCGGTAATGGCAGGAAAACCCAGTTCGGAAGCGCGACCAGGAAGACGAAGGTTTTCCGGCTTTCTGCGGACACCCCGAAGAAACCGACCGCCCCTCGTCCGGCCCATGCCGCCAGCACGATGCTCAGGCCGGCAAAAACGGGAATCCACCAGCCCCGCTGCAATGAGGAAATACTGACTGTTTCGAGCATCTGGACAAACACCAGCGCGGGAAACGTCAATTGCACCACCAGCACACTCATGGCCTTGGTCAAGGTGGGCGACAAATGCTGACGGCGCGCACTCCACCAGCCCACCACCATCACCAGAAACATGACCGTGATTTTAAGGAAAACTATTTTACTTTGAAGCATGGAAGCTGATAATCCTCATTACCCATCCATTGCCTGGATTACCCGCTCCGCAATTGCAGCGGCGGTCAGTCCGTATTTTTCCAGCAAAATGGCGGGAGCGCCATGCGGAACAAACTCCTGCGGCCACCCGTTCCGGATAATCCGGCCCTGATAACCCAGATTGCCCAGGGTTTCAGCCACCGCAGTTCCAAACCCACCCGCCGCCACTCCGTTTTCAATGGTCACAAAAGCCCGGGCCCTCTTGCTCTGCTCCGCAATCAAGACCTCATCCAGGGGCACCACAAACCGGGCGTTGACCACCCCCACGGAAAACCCTTTGGTTGCCAGATGGTCCGCAGCGGCCATGGCGACGGGAATCATATCGCCCAATGCCCATATCTGGATTTCCCAGCCTTCCCGGAGAATGTGGGCTTTCCCGGGGATCACTTCCTCGAACGTTTCCGGCGGCACATAACCGGAGCACACCCCGCGCGGGTAACGGATGACCACGGGACGCTTCCACTTAATGGCGGAATAGAGCATATGCGCCAGCTCAGTCCCGTCCGCAGGCTGCATGATCGTCAACCCGGGAAATGTCCGCATCAAGGCCAGATCATAGACCCCGTGATGGGTAGGACCATCGTCCCCGACGATTCCGGCACGATCCAGACAAATCACCACCGGCAGGTTCTGGAGACATACATCATGAAGAATATAATCCACGACCCGCTGGGAGAAGGTTGAGTACAGGGGGAGCACCGGAGTCATCCCCTGTGAGGCCAGGCCGGCGGAGAAAATCACCGCATGCTCCTCACAAATCCCCACATCAAAGAACCGGTCAGGATAACGGGTCGCGAAGGTTGACAATCCGGTCCCGGTTCGCATCGCCGCCGTAATGGCCACAATCGCCGGATCGTTGGAAGCCAGCCGTTCAAGGGTATTCCCGAAAACCTGGGAGTACGACGGCGCCGAAGAACAGGTAACCGGTAGTCCCGATTCCACGTCGAAATTTCCGATTCCATGCCAATTCTCTGGACATTTTTCAGCGAACGAATAGCCGCGTCCCTTCTGTGTCACCACATGCAGCAGGATCGGCCGGATGTCATCCCGGGCGATTTCAAGGGCGGAAACCAAACGCGTCAAATCATGGCCGTCAATCGGCCCAATGTAGCGCAACCCGAACTCTTCAAACAGCACACTGTGAAGGAACAAGCTTTTGACCGATTCCTCCACCCGGTAATACAGGCGCCTCAAGGCATTCGACTGCCCCGACATCCGCTTAACCACGCCCTCGATCGAGTGTTTCCATTTGTTGTAGCTGGGATTGGTCAACATCTCACCGAGGTATCGGGATACGGCACCGACATTCGCCGAGATGGACATCTCGTTGTCGTTTAGCACCACAATCAGCCGTCCGGTGGTTCCTTGGATATTATTCAGCGCCTCAAACGAGGAGCCTCCTCCGAGCGCGGCATCCCCCACCACGGCCACCACATGATGGGATTTCTTCTGGCGGTCCCGTGCCACCGCCATGCCCAGGGCGGCCGATAAGGCGGTGCCGGCATGCCCGGCCCCGAAGGCATCACAGGGACTCTCTTTACGATTCATAAAACCGGAGAGCCCGCCATATTGGCGAAGCGTTGAGAACTGATGTTTCCGGCCGGTCAGGATTTTATAAGCGTAGGCCTGATGGCTGACATCCATCAGGATTTTATCATCCGGGGGCTGGAATACCTTCAGCAGGGCCAACGTCAATTCCACCATTCCGAGATTGGAGGCCAGATGGCCACCGGTTTTACTGATGGTTTGAATCATGAGCGTCCGGATTTCAGCGGCCAGCACCGTCATTTCTTCAGGAGTCAATCCCTTCACGTCCGACGGCCCGTCCATTTTATCAAGCACACTACTCATTGTGCACCTAACACGGATAAGGCCGTATTCACCCGCCCCAATGGCGCGGAGACCTGGAATCCGGCCACGGCATTCCCGATCTTTTCGCGGATTTCGCGGGCGATCTCAATTCCCTCTTTAATCGCATCTTCCTTGTCCGTCCGGAGGCTCATCCGGTTCAGGATGGACTCCGGCACCGATACACCGGGCACATGATTATTCATGAACTCGGCATTCTTGAACGACAGGAGCGGATAAATGCCGACAATGATCGGAATGGGCGTGGCATGCGCATTGGCACGCTCCAGAAAGCGCAGCAACGCGTCCACATCGAACACCGGCTGGGTAATGGCATACTCTGCACCCGCATCGATTTTTCCGTAGAACCGTAAAATTTCCCGATCCATCTCCACGGACAGGGGATTGGCCCCCACCCCGATCACCATGGCCGTGGGCTTGCCAATCGATTGCCCGCCGGCATCGAACCCGCGATTCAAGTTGCTGGCCAACTGGGTCAACCCGATGGCGTCCAGATCAAACACGCCGGTGGCATCCGGATAATTGCCCAGCTTGGGCGGATCGCCCGTGATAAAAAGAAAGGTCTTCAGGCCCAGCGCGCAGCCTCCCAGCAAATCCGATTGCATGGCGATCAGATTGCGGTCACGACAGCAATAATGGGGAATCGGCTCAATCTTGACCGACTGCATCATCGAAAACGCCGTCGCCATCACGGACATTCGGGCGCTGGCACGGGGGCCGTCCGGCAGGTTAATGGCATCAATCCCGGCCTCTTCGCAAAGCCGGCATTTTTCAATAAACCCTTTCAGCCCGGCCCCGCTCTGAGGCGGCAGTAACTCGATGGACGTCACTTTTTTCCCAGCGGCCAGTTTTGCCGCAAAGGGGGATTTTTCGGCAAACGGCACGACCACCACGGGCGCAACAGGTTCTTTGCCCAGCGGTGCGACCACAGGGGCGGAGGAAATGTGGATGAACTGCTTGACGCCACTCATGGTACGGATGGCCCGGGCCGCCATACGGATGTGGGCGGGAGTGGTCCCGCAACACCCGCCCACGCCACGCACCCCGAGCTCCACATAGCGTTTGCTGTATTCGGTAAAATATTCAGGACTGTTGAGGTAGAGCATACGCCCCCCCACCTCACGAGGCCCCCCGGCATTGGGCATCACCACCACCGGCTTGGTGGTGGCTCCGACTACCGCTCTGACCGCCGCCAGCAAATCAGCCGGACCGCGACCGCAGTTGAGTCCCACAATGTCCACATTCGGATCAGCCTGCAACTGGCGGGCAAACGCCCCGGCGGCCGCCTCGGTGGCGTCCGTGATCAGGGGATCAATCACATAGGAGGCCAGCACGGTCAGATGATGTTTGCGGGCCAGACGCGCCGCCACCTGCAATTGAGCCAGGTCTGAAAATGTTTCCAGCACCACCAGGTCAATTCCCTCTTCCGCGAGGATGGCAAGCTGTTCATCGAACGCCCCCTCCATGTCGACCAGTTGCTGAGGGGTTGGTTTCTGCTCGGGAGAAAAACAGGGACCCACCGAGGCGGCCACATACACGCTGTCGCCCGCGGCCTCACGGGCCAACCGGACCGCCGCCCGGTTCATGTCCCCGACCCGCTCGGCCAGCCCGTAGGCGGCAAGCTTAATGCGGTTGGCACCGAAGGTGTTGGTCTCAATGACATCTGCCCCGGCTTCGATGTATTCCTTGTGGATGCCCAGAATCAACTGGGGCTGGGTCAGACTCAAGTCGTCATAACACACATTCACAAATACGCCGCGCTGGTAGATCATCGTCCCCATCGCGCCATCGAAAATCAGGACGTTTTCACGGATCCTGTCGAGTAAATTCTGTTTAGGTTTCACGGCGTGTAACTATAGAGAGCCGACCGCCTGACGTCGAGTCTAGGTTGTAAGTTATTGGTTAATGGTTACGTGTTATTGGAAAGTTCCAAATAACCAATCACTCATACCGGATCACCAGGTCGCCGCAGGCGTCCTAATCCAGCGGGTCGAAATTGTCTCTGGTTACGTAACAGATGGGGCAAACCCATTCTTCCGGGAGATCCTCGAAGGCGACTCCGGGGAGAATCTCATTCATCGGGTCGCCTTTGGCCGGATCATAGATATAACCGCAGTGGGTGCAAATATAACGTTGCGTGGGGATGGTCATAATGGCTCCTAGACGGCAAAATATTTTGCCTGGGGATGATGGGCAATGAGCGCAGAAGTGCTGAACTCGGGCGTCATTTGCATATTCTCAGTAAGGCCCAACCCAAGTGCCTCGGGATGCAGCAAGGCGAACACCGGCTTATGCGCCTCCATATCCGGGCAGGCGGGATAGCCGAAGCCGTAGCGGGAGCCCTGATACTCCTGGGTGACAAACCCTGAGGTATCCGTCGGTTCCCGGCCCGCAATCCCGAGTTCACGCCGCATCACCGTATGCCAGTATTCCGCCAGGGCATCCGTCAACTCCACCCCAAAGGCATGAATCATGAGGTAATCGTGATATTGATTGGACTCATAGAGTAGGCGTGTCTTCTCGGCGATCGCGCCCCCCATGGTGACCACAAAAAAGCCGACCAGATCGCCCCCCTCGGCTTCCGTCTTGAAATAATCGGCAATACAGAGGTTGGGCGCCTCGCCCTGCCGGGGAAAGCCAAATAAGAACTCCCGGTTCTCGTCGCGGACAATCAGCTCATTTCCTCGACTGAAGCAGTGGAAATAGCCATAGGCCGCCTGCGGCTTAAGCCATCCCTCCGTCGCACTTTCCCGAACCAGCCGCTCATACAGGGGCTGCACCTTGTCGGCAATCAGCTTGTCATACTCCGCCGCCGAAAGCTTCGCCCGGCGATACCCCCAGCGTCCGCGGAACAGCGCCTGGGTATTGACGTAGGGATATAGCGCCGACAACGGAATATCAGACACATGCTTGAACCCGAAAAAAGGCGGGGTGGGCACCACATTGGACCGGTCCAGGTCCACTGTCTTGACTCCGGGCTTTAACGCGGCAGGCGCCGTGGTATCAAAGGTGGTCCCCTTGAGTTTACCGGCCTCGTGATCGCGCACCGCCTGAAGCCCGGCAAAGGCATCGGCACAGTAAACCACGGGAGCGTCATACGACGGGCCGCATTCTGTGGCAACGAATTTCTTGGTCAACGCCGCACCACCCAGCAGGATCGGAATGCCCAGCCCGGCCTCGCGATACTGCTGCATGCTTTCTTTCATCACCAGCGCGGATTTCACCAACAGTCCACTCAGGCCAATGACTTGAACCTTCTTCTCAATCGCCTGCTGGATAATAGTCTCGGCCGGCACCTTGATACCCAGGTTGAAGACCTGATAGCCGTTATTCGTCAGAATAATATCCACCAGATTTTTACCGATATCATGGACATCCCCCTGCACCGTGGCCAGCAGGATCCGCGTGGCGTGGCCTTCCTGTACCAACGGCATATGGGGTTCCAGAATCGACACCGACCGCTTCATGGCCTCGGCACTTTGCAACACAAACGGCAACAGCAGCTCGCCCCGTCCGAACAATTCGCCCACATGACGCATCGCAGGAATCAGGATGCGGTTAATGATCTCCACGGCGGGCATCCGCAGCAGCAGGATGGCCAGAAGATCCTCCAACCCCTCCTTGGAGCCTTCCACAATGCGCGCTGTCAAGGCCTGGTCGGCGGGACGATGCTCATCCTCAGCCTTTTTATCAGACTTCACTTCACTCCCGGACAGACGTTGGAAGTGATCAATGAAAAGCATCAGCGGGGTGCGCAGCGGATCCTTCTGACGGTTGTAGAGCAGATCCAGGCAGAGCTCACGCTCAATGGCGCCAATCCGGGCCAGTGGCAAAATGTTGCCGGGGTCCACAATCGCCGCATCCAGTCCGGCCAGGACCGCCTCGTGCAAGAAAACCGAGTTAAGGACTTTCCGGCTGGCCGGCGCGAGCCCGAACGAGATGTTGCTCAAGCCCAGCACACAGCCCACCCCCGGCAGCGCGGCCTTGATGCCCCGGATCCCGTCCAGCGTCTGGATGGCCGCATCCCGCAGCGTTTCATCCCCTGCCCCGATGGTGAAGGTCAGCGCATCAAACAATAAATCCTGGGGCCGCAACCCGAATTCACCCACGGCCACATCATGAATCTGCCGCGCGATGATGACCTTGTCGGCAGCCGTCATGGCCATCCCCTTCGGGCCAATCGTAAGGGCCACGGTGGAAGCCCCGTATTTCTTGAGCAGGGCGCACACCTTGCGGATGGCTTTGCCGCCGTCCTCAAGGTTGATGGAATTAACCATGCACCGTCCGGGATAAATGCGCAATGCGGCTTCAATGACATCCGGTGTGGTGGAGTCAATCAGTAACGGCAGTTTAACCGTCCCCCTGAGCCGCCCCACCATTTCGAGCATATCGGCCTTCTCGTCACGCCCCGCATACGCCACGCAAAGGTCCAGAATGTGGGCGCCCCGTTTTTCCTGCTCCAGCCCGACTTCGACACAGCCCTGGAAATCATCGGCCAGCAACAATTCACGGAAACGCTTCGAGCCATTGGTATTCATGCGCTCGCCGATCAGCAACGGGGGGATCTCCTGCCGCAGATCCACCGCCTGATAAAGACTCGCTAACGCCGGCTTCATGAGTCCACCGTCCTTGCTGCCGGATGAACATCCCGCACGGCCTCGGCCAGGGCGCGGATATGCGCCGGCGTCGTTCCACAACAGCCCCCCACAATGCTGACGCCATAATCGGCCACGAACACCCGCATCTGCCGGGCAAACTCAGCGGGTTGAAGGCGATAGGCGGTCTGTCCGTTCACAATTTCAGGAAGGCCCTGGTTCGGCATCACGGAGATGCGACCCGGCCACTGATGTTGAAGGTAATGTATATGCGAAACCATGTCAGCCGGCCCGGTCGCGCAATTGAGCCCGAACGAGAAGAGCGGGAACGGCTCGAGTGTCACCGCCGCCGCGGCAATGTCCGTGCCCACCAGCATGGTTCCGGTTCGTTCCAGCGTCGCCGACACCATGACCGGCACCTCCCGGACCAGATGTTCCAGGGTCTCAAAGCAGGTAATCAGCGCCAGCTTGATCTGGAACAGATCCTGACAGGTTTCGAGTAACAGGAGATCCACACCGGCCTCAACCAGGGCCGTCAACTGTTCGCGATAGGCGGCATTCAAGGCGTCCGGCGAAATATGGCCCAGGGATGGCAACTTGGTGGTGGGGCCCAGCGACCCACAGACATAGCGGCCGGGCCGCCCGGCAATCGCCTTGCGCGCATTGACGACGGCGGCGGCGTTGATTTCAGCGGTACGGTCCCCGATGCCATATTCATCCAGCACGATGCGCGAAGCGCCGAACGTATTCGTTTCGACGACCTGCGCGCCGGCATCCAGGAATTCCTGATGCAGTCCCGTAATGATGTCGGGAGCGGAGAGATTCAGGAACTCGTTACAGCCCTCTTTGCCTTCCCAGGCAGAAGCGGGAATCGTCTTCCCCTGAAGCTGGGTGCCCGTAGCGCCATCAAATATCAACAATTCATGATCAGCCGGTTTCATGGGGTAAAAAAGTAACCAATAAAGTGGACCAATACAATCGCTATATCACAATAATGCCATCGACAACCTAACAGGCATCAGGCATTGTCAAAAATATGGTTAAAGATTCTCCAGCACCTGCCAAGTCCGAGAGGCCTGACGGGGACTTACTGAACCGCCGTATGTTTCTAAAATGCCTGACACTGGGGTGCATTGGTATGACAACTGTAAAGACCTTGGGACAGATACTGAAAAAAGAGGATGGACCCACTCCTAAAATGCCGGTGCTTTTTGCCGGCCATGGCAGTCCCATGAATGCGATCGAGGACAATGAATTCAGCCGCGCGTGGGCGGTTCTGGGATCGGCACCGCCACGGCCCCGCGCGATCCTTTGCATCTCCGCGCACTGGGAAACGGATGGCACCCGGGTGACCGCCATGCCCAAACCTAAAACCATCCACGACTTCGGGGGATTCCCCTCCGAGCTTTATAACAAACAATACCCGGCCGATGGCTCCCCCGCGTGGGCACAGACCACCTGCGAAACGATCCATTCGGTCCATGTCGAGCCGGACCTGACCTGGGGGCTGGATCATGGAACATGGTCCGTACTGTGCCGCATGTTTCCCGCCGCGGACGTGCCGGTCTTCCAGCTCAGCCTTGATCGCAAACTTCCACCCCGCCGGCATTACGAGCTCGGCCGCGAGCTTGCTCCATTACGCGAGAGAGGGCTAATGATCATCGGCAGCGGAAACATAGTCCATAATCTGGGCATGCTGCAGTGGTCGGACAAGCCCTACGACTGGGCGGTGGAATTTGATGCAACCGCGAAGACGCTGATAGAAAAACAGGATCATAACGCGCTGATTCATTATGACCGCCTGGGATCCCAGGCCGCGCTGGCCATCCCCACCAACGAGCATTATCTCCCCATGCTGTATACCTTGGGGCTTCAGGACAAGAATGAGTCACTGACGTTTTTTACAGAAAAAGTCGTCCTCGGCTCCATTTCCATGCGCGGCTTCAAAATCGGATGAGGCCAGCAGCGTATCGGGAGTGAGTGTGGCGGCCTTCTCGTCAGGCAACGCCGCGAGGCGATACAGAACGGCGGGGTCCAAGCCCAAAAAAACCGAAGCGCTTCGGTTTTTTTCCAACGAACCTGGCCCCCTGCATGTAATTCTGAGGGATGAAACCGAAAGGAACCGAAGGGGACAATTAGGAACAAGCGTATAATCACAGCAAACCTGTAAACATTGATTAATACGTGGTTTTAAAGGGATTGCCCGGGGTGGGACTCGAACCCACACACCCTTGCGGATAAGGGATTTTAAGTCCCTTGCGTCTGCCATTTCGCCACCCGGGCGGGTTGCGGCATGTATATGTATCAAACTTTTCATAATACACAAGTGCCTGAATTCTGGCTTCTTTTCAAAGGCGCCCATCGTTGGTAGTGTGCGGGAATGATTTCAGGGATATCCACTCGCTTAAAAAGTGCGTTTGCCGACACGGGCCTTCGGAACTGGCTGACACTACTGGTCCTCTTCGGGGCAGCCTTCCTGCTCTACCTGCCCAGTGCGAATTTTGAATTCATCTACTACGATTCTGCCACAGCCGCGCCCTCGATGCCCGTGCCCCCCGCGCCCGATACGGCTGGTACACCGCGTCGCTGCTCGCCTTAACCCTGGCGCTGTTCTCGAAAATCAGCGCCGTGGTCTTCCCTGGCGTCCTCTTTTTACTTGCCCTCCTCCAGCCGGCCTTAAGGGGTGAGGAACCCTCTGGCAGTCCATTCCCCTGGCACCGCATTCCGAAGGCGCTAGCGGGCATTCTGCCGCATCTGATCGTCAGTCTGATTGTCAGCCACTGGTATTGCGGGGTACTGACTGACTTCGGGGCCTATGACCGGGGTAATGCGGCCGCCCCCCTTCAGCAGATTGCCACCCTGCTGGTGCTCAATCCCCTCGCCTGGCTTCGAGACCTGCAGCTCCTGGTGGCTCCGTGGAATATGCCGGTGATCCCCCTCTGGCCGGGTAATCTGACCCATTTCGCATTTCGCCATGTGGCCGCGGCCTTGGCCATCTGGCTCAGCCTGATCACCTTCATCCCCGTGCTGCTCCATAAAAGGCGTGATCTTGCCTTTTATTTCCTCTCTTTTTTCGTGCTGATGCTCCCGTACATGAATCTCCATTACACCGGGATCTGGGTGGCCGCCCGTTATCTCTATTTCGCCGCAGTCTGCGTGGTGGCCCTACTGGCGACCGTGACTGCGGACTCCTGGCGACAGGGCGCCCGGCCGCTGGCGTGGATAACCGCCAGCCTGCTCCTGCTCTTCTGTTCAGTCAACATATGGTGTCAGACCAAAGCGCTCCCCACGTGGCGCAATGCGGAAACCTTGTGGACCCCCGAACTCCTCCGCCCGGAAACCACGCCCGACACCTTCTACAACCTTGCCTCGTATTATTATACCACCGCCCTCAGTGCGACTAACCCGGTGGAGCGGGAACAACTGTTGCAGAAAACAGAAGCCCTGGTGGCCCGGGCACGACCCCGTCAGGCCGAATTCCTCGGCGACTTCCCACCATTGAAGTCCGATCTTAAAAAATTGAGGTAAAGACGAGGTAGATTTGCTAGCATGAGCGCCAATTTGACACTGCGACAGAATAGACCATGAAAGCTGGATTTTTAGAAAAACTCATTTCGCGACTGGATCGGCTTGACCCGGAAAGTGTTCAGACTCATTTCCTGCGGTTGGCCAAGGAAAAGGGGTTGTTGGAGACGATTTTCCAGTCGATTCAGGAAGGAGTCGTGGTGCTCGACGGCAAAGGGACCATTACCTACACCAATCGGGCTGCTGGGGAATTTATCGGATTTAACCACACCACGGCCATTGGGAAGCCGATGAGCAAGTTCCTGAGGGAAATCGACTGGAACCGGATCCTGAACCTGGATACCGGCGAATGGACCAAGCTCAGCAGCCACCAGATTGAAGTGCGTTACCCCGAACCCCGCGTCCTGAATTTCTATGTAGTCCCCCTTTCCGCCGTCGAGAGTAACGAAAAAGGGGCGGTCATCATCTTGCGTGATGTGACCCGTGACCGTGCCCAGGAAGCCTCTCTGGTGGAATCGGAGCGGCTCAATGCCGTGCGCCTGCTGGCCGCCGGAGTCGCCCATGAGATCGGCAATCCCCTGAATGCGCTGAACATCCATCTCCAGTTGCTTGACCGGGAACTGAAAAAAAACAGTCATGGCAACCGGGCCAATCTGCTTGAACTGGTGGACGTCGCCCGCAATGAGGTCACCCGCCTGGATCTGATCATTACCCAATTCCTCAAGGCCATCCGGCCCTCAAAGCCCAATCTGGTCAAAAATCAGGTATCTACGATCATCAAGGAAACCCTCGCCCTGCTGAAGCAGGAAATTGAAAACCGGGGCGCCCATGTTGAACTGGAGCTCCCGACGGATCTGCCGGCCATCCAGGTGGATAAAGACCAGATCAAGCAGGCCTTCTTCAATATTGTCAAAAATGCCCTGCAGGCGATGCCGGATGGCGGACTCCTCCGGATTACTGCCGCCGCCTCGGACCGCTTCCTGGCATTGGCCTTCCGGGATAATGGGTCCGGGATCTCCCCAGAGGATATCGGCCACATTTTCGAACCTTATTACACCACCAAATCCAAGGGATCCGGGATCGGCCTGATGATCGTTCAACGGATTATCCAGGATCATGGTGGCCGCATGGATGTCCACAGCGAACCGGGTGTAGGGACCACTTTCACCCTGTTCCTGCCGTTGGAGGAACGGCGCGTCCGCCTTCTGAAACCGCATAACCGTTCAAAATCGTCTCATGAGGAATCCCTATGACCCCGCGCCGCACCGTACTGATCGTGGATGACGACAAAAACACGCGGGAGGGCCTGAAGCGGGCCCTGCAGGGGCTTTATGAGGTCGTTCTGGCCGATAGTGCCGAAAAGGCGCTACCGCTGCTTGATGAGCGCACGGTGGACATTGTCCTGAGCGATATCCGCATGTCGGGGATGGACGGCATGACGCTCCTGCCGCGCATCACGGCCCGCAGCAACCCGCCCATCGTCATCATGCTCACCGCCTACGGCAATGTGGAGACGGCCGTTGAGGCCATCAAGCTGGGGGCTTATGATTTCCTGACCAAGCCGGTCAATCTGGATCATCTCGACCTGCTGATCAAGCGCGCCCTGCGCACGCATGAGGTGGAAAGTGAAAACCTGAACCTGCGGGCCCAACTGGACAGCCGGTTCGGTCTTGAAAACATTGTGGGCCAGTCCGCGGCGATCCAGGAAATCTTTGACGTCATCAAGCAGGCCGCCCCTTCACAGGCGACCATTCTGATTCAAGGCGAAAGCGGGACGGGCAAGGAGTTGGTGGCCCATGCCATCCATCAATTGAGCAGCCGGTCCAAAGGGCCCTTTATCCCCGTGCACTGTGCCGCATTGGCCCCCACCCTGATGGAGAGCGAGTTGTTCGGACATGAAAAAGGGGCCTTCACCGGGGCGGCGGAACGGCGGCGCGGACGCTTCGAGATGGCGGATGGCGGGACCTTGTTCCTCGATGAAATTTCAGAAATCCCCACCACTATCCAGGTCAAACTGCTACGCATCCTTGAAGAGCGCCAGTTTGAGCGGGTGGGCGGCCACCAGACCCTGGATGTGGATATCCGCCTGATTGCCGCCACCAACGCCGATCTGGGCGCGATGATAAAGGCCAAAACCTTCCGCGATGACCTGTTTTTCCGGTTGGATGTCGTGTCCATCACCCTCCCCCCCCTGCGGAAACGCGCGGATGATATTCCCCTGCTCTTCGCTCACTTCCTCAAGGAATTCAATTCCAAAAACAATAAGCAGATTGAAGACATCACGCCCGAAGCCATGGATATGCTGACCGCCTATGCCTGGCCGGGGAATGTGCGGGAATTCCGCAACGTGATTGAGCGCATGGTCGTTCTGGCACGGGCACCCCGTCTGACGGTGCGGGATCTCCCCCACTCCATCAAATCCGCAGTCCAGGGGGAGGCGCCGGAGTTGGCGCATGGGCTCAAAGGCGAGCACACCCGTTCCGCCCCGGCCTCCATGGCCGAAGGGGAACGCCTCATGATTTATGCGGCACTGAAGAAAAATAATGGCAACCGGACCCTGGCCTCAGAGCAACTGGGCATCAGCCGGCGCACCCTCCAGCGCAAACTCAAGGAGTACCGGTCTTTGCCCCCGGAGTGACGACATCCGATTTGGAGGCGCGCGTGGTCGTCCGGTTTTTATCCGCACCGAGCTTTTTCTTCATTTTCTGGATAATCATGGCCGTCCGCAACGCATTCTCATAATCCAGGTCCACGGAACAGCCCAGCTCAATGGCGCGCTGGTAATGCTCCTGGGAAAGGGTGATGTCCGGGGGCGCAATGGTGATCAAGATCTGGGCCAGATTATAATGGGCTTCGGCGGAATCCGGCTTGATCGCGAGCACCTTCTCCATGGCGTCACGGGCCTTTCCAATTTCGCCCAGGCCCATATAGGCAGTCCCCAGCGTCAACAGGGCGTCCGCGTTTTTAGCTCTCCAGACATCAAATGGCATCATGAGTTTGACAGCCTGATCAAACCGGCCCGCCCGGCAATCGGCCACCGCGAGCAAAACAACGAGATCCGTTTCGGACGGCATCAGTTCGATCGCCTCCGTCAACAAGGCGATTGCCGGCGCGACATCATTCGTTTTCATCAGGCCGTTAGCCTCGGTTTTCACCGCCGCCGCCACTGCCCGGCACATGGCATTCGTACTGGTCCCGGATTTACCCAGTTTGGCTTCCAGTTTTGCAACCTTGCGTTGCATGAGCTGATTAGCTTTAGCAGCCTCAACGACCTCCTCTTGCAGTCGGTCCCGGTCCGCCTGCAACTGCCGGGCTTTGGATTCAGTCTCAGTGGTATTTATCTGCGCCAATGCCGCCTGAACTTCACGAAGCTCACCCATCAGGACCTGCACCCGATTCGCGGAATTGGTCGCCAGGCCCCCCATCTCTCCCGTTTTGTCATGAGCCGCCTCCGGTTCCTTCGGTAGCTCCAGCTCGGTCAAGGCGGTCTGGCATTCTGCCACCCGCAGACTGATCATGGAGGTCTGCCAGCCGGGATAGGCCGTCGTCAGCCGTGAATAGTATCCGAGCGCCTCCCGATAGGACTTCGCGGCATCCGTATTATAATGGTCCGCCCTCGCCAGCTCGGCCTCCACCACGGCCATATAGGCTTTTTTGAGCCATTCGCCGGCTTGAGGCGCCACATTGGTTACCGGCCCGGCCCCGAAGCCCTGCATCCCACCCCCGACCAGGAGGGTCATCACTAAGAATACTCTGATTATCTGTTTCATAAGGTTCTCACTTTTTTTCGAATTGCACCCGGCGCCGGCCGAGCGGCGCCCTCCATTAATAAGACCTATCCCCGCATTTTTTTCCTCAATGGAGGGTTTTGCACTGTCAAAACCCCGGGCCCGACCAGTCGCTCAAAATGCTCCGGCACTTCGGCTTCAAAGGTCAATCGTTTTCCACTGAAAGGATGGTCAATGGCCAGCGATCTGGCATGCAGGGCCAATACCCGATGGGGATCGTTTTCCTGGCCGTATTTCCGGTCACCCACAATCGGATGCCCCTGCTCGGCGAAATGAACGCGGATCTGATTCTTACGCCCCGTCAGCAGGGTGATGTCCACTAAACTGAAGGTCCGGGTTTCCTGGCGAACCCGATAGGCGGTGTGCGACAGCAGGCCCTGCGACGGATTCTGGGTGGAGTACACGCGAAACGCGGCATTTTCAGCCAGATAGGAGGTAATCATTCCTTCCTTTTTGTCCAGAATTCCATGAACCACGGCCAGATAATGTTTTTCGGTCTTGTCCCATTTTGCCTGAAGGGTGCGTTTGGCTTCCTCCGTTCGGGCAAAGACCAGCACTCCGGAGGTATCGCGATCCAGCCGGTGCACAATAAAAATCCGCTCCCGCGATTTGTTACACCCTTTGCGGACATAGTCGGTCAGCAAGTGATACGCGGTCCGCGTCTGCTCATCATCGGTGGCAATGGTCAGCAACCCTGCAACTTTGTTGACCACGATAATATCGCGGTCTTCATGTAGAATAACAAGCCCTCTGGGCTGGTGCCGTTTCATCGTGTTCCCCTTGAATAATTACCCTCGTACCCGGCCACCCGGTGGCCTTGCCGCAAGGCACGCCACCGCTCGCACACCATGGCGGGCTCATAGCGGCGGTTGATAAAGTCAGCTCTTATATACCGGGCCCCCGCTTTTTGCAATTCCCCCACTCGCCCTGCCAATGAAAAAGGGACTTCATTGATGGCGAGGGTGCGACACCCGTGCTGGATCATCCGGACCGCTTCCCCGCTGCCGGATTCCCATTCCCGCTCCGAAGTCCGGCAATCCGGGCTGGCCGGACAACGCTGGGCCTGGGCCGCCAGGGCGCAGTTTTCAGAAATGAATAAAGGGGTGTCCTGGTAAATAATGACCGTCGCCTGTTCGCCAAATGACTTCAGCAACGAAAGCATATTTTCACTGCTATCGTCCGGCGAGAACGTAAACCGGCTGGCCCCCATGGAGAGGACCTGCCGCGCCGCAGACCGGTTCGTCACATACACTGACCAATCGGCGGTCAGCAGGGTGTCGGGGGACTGGCTCACGGCCGTTGCGCAGGACCGGTTTAACAGCGGCCAGGCAAAGAGTGCGCCCGCCTCCCAGTGGGGCCACCCCTCCGCCTGAAGCACCCTGATCTTCTCTTCGAGGTCCGGGCGTTCCCATTCACGCATCAGCGGCGGCAGGGCTAACCTGACTTTATCAACTCCGACCTGTTCGCGCCACCGCGCCAATCCGGCCATCAATTCAGGAAGTGGATCGCGCTGAATCTCGACCACCACCTCATCCAAATCCTGGTAGTCCGCAGGCTCCAAGGCAGAGAGATGGGCTACCCGATCCGTTTTAATGGACCAACGCAGCCCCCGGCTTTTCCCTGCGAAAGCGCCGGATACAGGCTTCTCTGCCGCCTGGACGGCCTTAACAGCCTGCTGGCGATGGGTCGCCACGGCGTCAGATAATGCGGAGGTCAGCTCACGACGAACCCGATTGAGGACAGACACCGGAATGAACAGGCCCGCGGGGTTGTTAACCTGAAGGTCGGCCAATTCAAACTGCGTGTCACCCAATTTGCTAAAGGCCGCCTGGGCCGTTCTGGTCACCCCCTCCGCATCCCGACTGGGCTCGAAGGGGCCCGCCATGGCGGCCTTGGCCGAGAGGCCCTCGCAGGAACCGAGACTGGCCACAGCTTCAAGTTCCGTCGCCGTGGCATTAAGCACCACGTTCATGCCCATTCGCACCCGGTGCAAGCCGGGCTTCGGGCGTGTAAAGCGGTACTGCTGCTTGACCGTCTGGGAGGAGGAACAATACAGGGGTGCCCCGGCCTTGATCTCGGGATGCTCGCGCGGTAAGCCGACTTCGACCCGGCACTGGGCAGGCACTTCAAATACCTCCTCAAGCGGCTTGCCGCGCTCACTGATCATTCGCAAATGATCAACGGGAAATCCGAAAGGACGGCCCCGGCCGGGAATATCCGTCTGGATCCCGTCATGCCGCTCTAGGCGCCGCTGCGTGGTGAACTGGACCCATTCGCTCCCGCCCCGCCGGACGAGGGCCTCAACCATCCCGATGGGCGCCCCGCGGTGCCCGACCACTTCACTATCCGTCACCTCGCGATTGCGCGGGGAATTAAGGTATAGGTCAGTCCAGGGACGGCTGAAAATGGTTTTGATCTCCTCCTCCGCGGCCCGCTTCTCGAGCAGGGAGAGCCGGCCCTCCAGCAACTTCCGGTAATATTGAGTCACGGCCGCAACATACAAAGCACTTTTCTTGCGCCCCTCAATCTTGAAACTGAACACCCCGGCCTCACGCAACTTCAGGACATCTCCGGTCAGGGCCAGATCTTTCATGGAAAACGGATAGGCCTGGGTCTGGCCAAAAGTGTCGCGACAGGGATAGGCGCACCGCCCCCGGTTACCACTCCGCCCGCGCAGCATCGAGGAATAGAGGCAGAGTCCGCTATAGGAGTAACACAGGGCCCCATGAATGAACACCTCCACATCCAGTCCGCTTTCACGGACAATGGCGGCCATCTCTTTCAGCGTCAACTCACGGGCCAGGGTCACCCGGAGGAAGCCCAGCTCGCGCGCCGCAATGGCCCCGGCCACATTGTGGATCACCAGCTGCGTGCTGGCGTGCAATTCCAGCCGGGGGAAATACGTACGGGCCAGACGGGCGATACCCAGATCCTGGACAATCACCGCATCCACACCGGTGGCATCCAGTAACGCCAGCGTCTCAATGGCTTCATCCAATTCATGATCCTGAACCAGCGTATTGAAGGCCACAAAGACAGAGCGCCGGGGTGAGGCCGCATGGGCAAACCCGACAATCTCACTCAGGTCTTCGGGTGAAAAATTGGCGGCCTCGGCACGGGCGGAAAACCTTTGCAGGCCAAGATACACCGCATCCGCCCCATGATGAAAGGCGGCATAAGCGGCCTCCAGATCACCGGCAGGAGCAAGCAGTTCGGTTCTCATCGCCCCGTACCTCCCCTCACCACCAACCCCGGCGTTTCAGGTAGAAATACAGGATCCCAGTCGTCAGCAGCGTGATAAACCAGACCCAGACCCACCCCAGGGGATTTTCCAGACTGGGCCAATGATTGATGTTCATCCCGTAATAGCTCGTCAAAACGAGGGCGGGCATACAGAGGGTAGCCATCACCGTCAGCACCTTGATCACGTGATTCACCTGCATCTGCTGAATGTTGAGATGAACCTGGAGCACGCCCGTCAGCGAGTCTCTGGCATTTTCCGCTAGCGAACTGATCCGGACCAGCTGATCGAGCAAGTCCCGGTAGTAAGGCAGCATATGACTCCGGACAATCTTGAACTCGGCATGCGCCAGGCGGGCGATGGTTTCCCGTTGCGGCCAGGCGATCTGCCTGAGCCGTTGCACTTCACCCTTCAACTTCATGACATCGGCGAGAATATCCTTGGACGTCTGATTCACCATGATGGATTTCTCGAGATCGGAGATCTCAACGGAGATTTCCTCAAGGGCTGGCGCATAGTCCTCCAACAGAAAATCCAGGATCGTGTACGTCAACCGGTCCGGAGCCCGGGCGACGGTGGGGGCATTTTTAAGAACCCGCTCCACAGTGGCATTCACACACTTCAGCGGGGTCCGGTGATAGGTCACCAGGAAGTTTTTGCCGATGAACATATCCAGCTCATTGGCCTTCAGTTCGCCATTGGTGTAGGTGACGGCATGAACCACTAGGAAAAGGTAGTTTTCGTATTCTTCAACCTTGGCCCGGTCACTGGGCGTGAAACAGTCTTCAATCGCTAGTGGATGAAATTGAAAAACGCCTTCGAGCACGGTTTTGGCGTCCTCATCGGAACACTCGCCGATATCCACCCAGAATTGGACCCCGTCATCCTGCAGCACCACTTTGAGCAGATCAAGGGAGAGGTCCTGGCTGATCAACCGGCCCTGCGTTTGATTAAATACAAATGATTTGATCATGGCTCAACCTTCGATTTCACTTTTCGTCCGCGTTTGTCAAAAAACTCAAGTTGTGGGTCCTTGACGATGTTATACGCCTTGAGGATGCGCAGGATCTGGAGCAGGTCCGATTTTTCGTAATTCCGGTTGACCCGCACGGCCGATACCAGTTCCAGCAACATGGTCCGGAACGAGAGCACGCCATCCACCCCCCGCTCCCGCAAGCCCTGCAGGGTTTTCGCCTGAAGTTCCTCTGAAACGGGCAGTTCCGGGATGCAGAGAATAACGGCCAGCGGCTCCCCGCCCAGCCGTGCCGCGCCCGCCAACCGCGCGGACCGCTCGGCATAGCGCAAAATTTCAGGCGCCTGTTCATAGGTTCCTGAATAAAACCGTTCGGAATGACCACCCCGTACTCCTACCACGGCCCGGCGAATGGTTTTAAGATGGGCGCTGGTCCAGATGATGTCCGTGGGCAACACATGCTCTAACACTTGAGGATGGGTCACAAGCAGGTCGAGTTCCTCTTCAATCCGTTTATTACGCCCCACCGAGACATATTTACAGGGCTGGTTAACCAGGAAGCCCAGATGCTCGAAATATTCGCGGACAATCTGTTCATTTACCGCAGACATTCCAAACCTCCTCGAGGACGGACTCATCCACCTCACACCCCACCACGGCCGCGCCCAGTTTCCGGGATAACACAAAACGGGGCCGTTTTTTCAGCGTCTTTTTATCCGACAACATGGCGTCACGCAAGGTTCCCCAAGCGGGGCTGGCATCCCCTTCAGGGTGGATCGGGAGGCCTAACGACTGAAGCAAGGTAGAGACCCGGGCGGCATCCGTATGCGCAAACCCCTCGACCCTGACAGACAGGTGGGCGGCATAATGCATTCCCATGGCCACCGCCTCACCATGCAGCCAGCGTCCATACCCGCCCGCCTTCTCCAGGGCGTGGCCGAGGGTATGGCCGAAATTCAGGATCGCACGAGGACCGATTTCACGTTCATCCATGGCCACCACCTCCGCCTTGATTTCGCAACACCGCGCGATGACGGATTCCAGCAGACCCGGGTCGCGCCTGAGCAATTCATTGGTGTTTTTTTCGAGCAGATGAAAAAAGGAGGCGTCCCAAATAACCCCATACTTCACCACTTCGGCCAGACCGGACACATATTCCCGTTGCGGAAGAGTCTTCAGCAGGTCCAGATCGGCATCCACCTCAATGGGTTGATAGAAAGCGCCCACCAGATTTTTGCCTTGCGCCAGATTCACCCCGGTCTTGCCGCCCACGGAACTATCGACCAGTGCCAGCAACGAGGTCGGGATTTGGACAAACCGCACCCCTCGCAAATAAGTAGCCGCCACAAAACCGGCCAGATCCCCCACCATCCCGCCGCCGAGGGCCACGATGATGGCATTCCGGTCCAGTCCGGCGGAGGCCGCCTTCTCATATAAAAACTCAACCCACTTCAGGGATTTGGTTTCCTCTCCAGCCGGGACCACCGCGCGCAAGCAGGTCATCCCCCTGCCCTCGAGTTGCGCACAAACCGCCTGGCCGTGAAGCGCATCCACATGGGTATCTGAGATCATCAAGACGCGGGTCCCCGGTTGCTCGCCCAGGGTTGAGACCAAGGACAGCCCCCGGCCAATATGGATGGGATAGGAACGCTCCGCCAGTTTAACCTGAATTGTTGTTGCCATCAGTAGACCTCCAGCCCTCCGCGTGCGGCGGAGACAGGCAGGCACTCTACCTCACCGCAAGACATGAGTCAACGCGGGCGTATCTCTGTGTTTTGGCTCTCGGTGTGGGGCGGATGTCCCCATCCGCCTTGGTGCCAGATGGCTCCGCAGACAGGCGGATGGGGACATCCGCCCCACAACTCAGAGAGGCAGAATAATCACGCATTGGGGAAATCAATCAGGGTCTGCCGGTAGGCCTCGGGAAGGCCGATATCGAATCGGCGCCCCTTGACGACACACCCGACGAACCCGTCGAGCTTACGCAATTCATCCAGGCATGAGGTCAGCTGGAACTCGCCCCGCTCGCGGATATTGTTCCGGATATTCTCCTCAAGCAGATGAAATATCTGGGGCTTGAGAATATAGAGGCCGAACACGGTCAGAAAGGTATCTTCCTCCAGGCCATCCACCTTGAGGTTGGTGCGAGCATATTCGACATCGGGCTTCTCGGCAAACTCCGTGATGTCCAGGATTTCCCCTTCCTTCTGCCACATTCCCGTCACACAGCCGAAATGCTTTACCTGATCAGCCGGCATCGCCTTCAGCCCAACCACGCTCATGCCGGTTTTCTCATACACATCCATCAATTGTCCGGCACAGGACCGGTCGAGTGCGGACGCATAGAGATGATCGCCCAGCATCAGCAGGAAGGGTTCCTCGCCGACAAATTCCCGGGAGCAATGAACGGCATGTCCAAAGCCTTCCTGCGTATCCTGGGACAACAATTTAACGTGTCGCCCCACTTCCAGCAGATACTGACTATATTCCTGATTCTCCTTGGAGAGCTTGTTGAAATTCTCGATGGGAGGAGGGGAGTAAAAGAAGTCCTCAAATACCTCTTTGTCCCGGCTCTGGACGATCAGTCCGATCTCCTCAACCCCGGACTGTACAGCTTCCTCAACGATAATCTGGATGGCGGGCTTCATCCGCCCCTGCCGGTCCATGATGGGGAACAGCTCTTTCTTGAGCGCCTTGGTGGCCGGGAACATCCGGGTACCAAACCCGGCGGCCGGGATGACGGCCTTACGAATCCGCCGCCCGCTCTGGAGCACGAGCCGGAGCCCGCTCATCTTGAGATCCCGCTCAAGGATCTGAATCACTTTTTCCTGCGTCTCCTGGTCCTTGACAATAAACTGGGCCGTACCATCGCCCTGGGACCCCACGCCCTTCCCCCCCAGGACGAGGGACTGCAATGGGCCATAGTTCAGCACTTTGTGAAGGACCGGCGAGGTCAACTGCGAGGGGCAGGCGGGAATACAGTATTTATCAAATTCGGACTGGGCCTCCCTCATGAGTTCCCCGATCAGAGGGGCATCTCCGTTCCGGATGGCCTGCGCGGCACGATGGGTGATCGCGGCACATACGGGGCCAAGGTACTTCTGGACCCCTTTTTGAATCTCATCTTCCGCGAAGGGATAACAATGATTCAAATGATTTAATATTTCGCGGGTATCCTTGCTGGCGTGAAGGTCAACGATCACAAAATACAGATCCTTGGGCGTGGCGAGTTCCGAGACGTCAACCCGGTCGCCATCATAGCTCATCATAATCGGCCGGCTTCCGTAGGCGCACCCCTGATCCATGCGCCCGCACCGGGACGGGGTGGTGATTTCACCCAGATAGGCATACTCCATTTCGCCCCGGACCGTCATCTTGAGATCGTAGATCCGGTTAAAGGCGCGGGCCACCAGCACGCACACGGCGGCGCTGGATGACAGGCCCTTCTTGATCGGCAGATCGGTGAGGTAATTATCAATTTCCAGGCCCCGCACCCGGTAATGAGTCAAGACCTGGTAAGCAACGCCTGCAGCATAACTGAAAAAACTGCCCTTCTGCGCCTCGGCTAGCAACGCCTCACGATCCATCGGAATCTCATACGGGCCGAAGGGCGTCCCATCGCTCAAGGTGGTCTTGAGGACTAGTTTATTCGGGTGGGGTTTAACCGTGGCATACAGCCCCTGATTGGTCCCGGTAATGATTGTGTACCCTTTTTCGAGTTCACCATTGATGCGGCGATAACTGCCCGCCCAGTCAGAGTGTTCACCAAACAGACAAATCCGGCCGGGAACGAATAGTTTCATAAATCTTTACCCCCTGTTTTTCAAAAGTTAATCGACCGGTAAATCCACGTGGAACTTGGTTCCCTGGCCGACAACGCTCTCAAACCACAACAAGCCGCCATGCTCTTTAACGATGGTGTGGCTGATCGACAACCCGAGTCCTGTTCCCTTGCCGTAGGATTTGGTTGTAAAAAAGGGATCGATGATACGGTCGCGCAACGATTCCGGAATGCCCATGCCGTGATCTTCGACCGTCAGCCTCACACAGGACCAAGGCGTGACGCCATCCAATTTCATCAGCTTACTTTCCGTGCTACTGATCGCCCTGGCCGAGATAATAACCTTTTTATTTTCGTCATACCCGGGATATCTCTCATTCAGCACGTCACGTGCATTGGTCAGCAGATTCATGATCACCTGCTGAATCTGTTGGCTACGGCATGACAGTCCGGGCAGATCTTCAGGGACTGCCACCTCCAGCGTGATCTGGTCATGTCTCAACACGGCTTGAATCAATGACAGCGTATCACCGACCACATCGCACATGCGGGCGAGCTGGGACGGCTGCTTGTCAAGCCGGGCGAATGAAAGCAACTTCCGGGTGATGGTGGCCACACGATCAGCCGCATTGACAATCCCATTCGCCTGTTCGGCCGCCGGGCTTCCGGGCTCAACAGTCTCCAGGATCATCTTTGCATACCCCGTGATGCCCATGATCGGGTTGTTAATCTCGTGTGCCACCCCGCTGGCAAGGGTCCCGATCGCCTCCAGCTTCTGAGCTTGAACCAGTTTGCCCTGCATCGCGGCCCGCTCTTCCTCGGCCCGGTTACGCGCCCACACCTCGATACGCAACAGGACATATAACAGGGTTCCCGTGACAAGGACAAACGCCAGTCCTTTGAAAATGGACAACTGGGTGATGAGGGCAGGATCCGTCACCAGCGCCGCGAGCAGGCTATCGGATAAAATTATCCACAAACTGGCAAACAGGACATAGGGCAGAACGACATGGAAAAGCATCCGCCTCATTGATTGTTTCAATTTATTCATAACTGATCCACCACACACCGCTGTGAAAATTACATTGTACTTGGTTATCAGGATTTCCGCAAATCCTGTACGTATGCGGAAAGCCCGAAAATAGTTCAAGCGTTTTCTTGTGCATCACGTGTTCATATGCAAAATTACCCGAAATTTTCAAAGAGGAGTTCAGCCAATGAAAAGCACGAAAAACATTGTTGGATTTGGAGAAGTCATGTTGCGCCTGGCCCCGGAAGGACACCTGCGTCTGCTCCAGTCGTTGCCCGGATCGATCAAGGCCACGTTTGGCGGAGGCGAGGCCAATGTCTGCGCCTCGCTGGCATTACTGGGCGAGACATCGCGCTACGTCACGGCCATTCCGGACAACCCGGTCTCGGAGGCATTTATCTTTCAACTGCGCGGGCTCGGGGTGGACACCTCGAAGATCCTGTTAAAAAAATCCGGCCGGTTCGGAATCTATTATGTCGAGGCCGGAGCCAACCAACGTCCGTCCAATGTGGTGTATGACCGTGAATATTCCGCCATCTCCCAGACCGCGCCCGGGGACTATGACTGGGACAGTATCCTGGAGAATACGAAGTGGCTGCATCTCTCCGGCATCACGCCCGCCCTGAGCGAAAAGGCCTTTCTCAGCACCCTGGCGATTGCGGAGAAAGCCCAGGAAAAGAAAATCACGGTGTCCTGCGATCTTAATTTCCGAAAAAAACTCTGGAAATGGGATCCGTCCAAAACCGCAAATCAGCTGGCCAACGACTGCATGTCCCGGATCGTCAAGTATGTGGATGTCATCGTGGGAAATGAGGAGGACGCCCTGGACGTCTTCGGGATCAACGCCGGTCATTCGTCGGTCGACAAGGGCCTTGTCGATGTCAAATCCTACGAGGAAGTGGCGGAGAAAATGGCCAGGGAATTCCCTCAGGCCAAATACATTGCCATTACCTTACGGGAGAGTGTATCGGCCAGCCACAACAACTGGGGCGCCATGCTGTACGCAACCGGCTCCCGCCGTGCGTTTTTCGCCCCGCTTGATTCAGCTCTGGCGTATGCCCCGTATCAGATCACGGATATTGTGGACCGGGTCGGTGGCGGCGACTCCTTCTCGGCCGGCCTCATTTACGCCTTGAACAGCGCCGACCTGCAGGAACCTGAAAAGGCGATTGCGTTCGCCACCGCGGCCAGTTGCCTCAAGCATTCGATTGCCGGTGATTATAACTTCGTCCAGCTCAAAGAGGTCATGACCCTGATGCAGGGCAATGCCTCAGGGCGGGTCGTGCGGTAAGAGCGACGCCTTGTGCATCACGCGATAGACGGGGCCTTGAGGAAGCAATTCACTGCGCATGAGCAGAACCCCGTCCACGGCGACCTCGCCATATCTGGCTGCGCCGGACCGGCTCAGGGCCTCCTCAATTCCCTCCGCTTCGCGCGCGGATTTGACACGACCAAGGGTTAAATGAGGGTGGAATGGCCGGGATTCGAGCGACAGGTTCAGGCCCCGCAAACCCGTACTGATCCGGGCCGCGAGGGTCACCACCTGATCCGCGCCCTTCCCTACCCCCGCCCAGATCACGCGCGGACAATGGCGGGGCCCAAAGAAACCCAAGCCGGCTATTTCCATGGGGAAGGCCGGACTGGCCCCCGCTGCCGTATCGAGTACACGGACAATCCCCTCCACCTGCTCCGCAAATACATCACCCAGAAAAACCAGGGTGAGATGAATAAGCTCCGGCGGCACCCACTTCACCCCGGCCGTCACCTTTTTCAGCCGGGCCTGCTCGTCCGCAATCGCCTGCCGGACCGCCTCATTCAAGTCCAAGGCCACAAAGAGCCTTACCAGATCCGCCCGCCCATGTCCTGAAGGGGTCATCGTTCCTCCCGGCGTCATTCCACAGACACCACTTTATAAGTATGCTTCGTGCTACCGATCTTCATCACAAAGGTATCACCGGTCTTTTTTCCAAGCACCGCCTGCCCTAGCGGCGAGCGGGAGGTCACAATGGTGATCTCTTCACCGTCGGCCACGATGGTTTCCCCGCCAGCGGCGGCACAGACAAACAGAACGCGGGAACCGCCATCACTGGCCTTAAGGCGGACGAGGGCGCTGAGCTGGATGGGCGTGGTATGGTCCATCTCCTTCATCGGGAGCAACTGCAGGCTTTCCAGCGCGTCAGCCAGCTCCTCGACCCGCTTGGCCTGACCCCGGGCCAGGAAAGACGATTCGAGTTTGAAGGTATCATATTTATGTTCCGCGCGATGCTCGTCACTCGTCGCCGTCGCAAAGGTTTTCCTGGCCACAGCGGTAATGGATTCCAGTTCGGTGGTGAGCCGGGCGATAAAGCGTTGATGAATATCGGTTTTGGTCATGAGGGGTTTACTTTCACGGGAGGGGCGGGATGTTTGCGCCGGAGGGTCTGGATCACTCCGTCGAGTTCCTGAAGAAACCGGGAGCGGTCACATCCCTGCATCGGCGCAGGCCCGCCGGTGATCTCGCCGGCATCCCGGAGTTCCGCCATGAGGGCCCGCGTCGCGATCGCCTGCCCGATACTATTCTCCTTGAACGATTTTCCGGTTGAGCCGATGACGCAGGCCCCCTTTTTCAGGCAGCGGCCTGCCAGCGGGATATCAGAGGTAATTACAATGTCATCGCATTGCACCTGCTCCACAATCCAATTATCGGCCTCATCAAAGCCATCCCCCACTACTTTGAGCACCAGTCCGCGCGCTTTAGGAATCCGCATCCAGGAGTTGGCCACCAGGGTAACATCCAGATGATAGCGCAGGGCCACGCGGGAGACCTCCTGTTTGACGGGACACGCATCAGCATCAACATAAATATGCAGCATTATAAACCCTCTCGACTACTCATTGATCTGAATACCATATCAAACAACTCCCTTGTATGCGGTACTTGAACTCTAAATCACATAAGTTTATAAAGCCATCCCAGTATGTCCTTCATTCAAGATTATCCACCAGCGCCCCATCCCTCCGGTTGGAACCGTCTGCGAACCTTCCTGGGCCAACGGCGCAGCATGGTCGGCCTGTTGGGCGTGATTGTGCTGGTGGGCATGGGCGAGCACATGGCCGAGCGGTTCCTGCCGCTCTATCTCCAGCAACTGGCGCAGGGCTCAACCGCCGTGATGGCCATTGGCCTGCTGGCGGGCATGGATGATCTGCTGTCCGCCCTGTACTCCTTTCCTGGCGGCTACCTGAGCGACCGGCTCGGCACCAAACGGGCACTCCTGTTCTTCAATGCCCTCTCGATGGTCGGCTACCTGTGTGTCATCCTGATCCGATCCTGGTGGGCCGTGCTGCTGGGGGCGGCGTTTTTCATCTCCTGGTCGGCTATTTCACTCCCGGCCACCATGGATCTCCTGGCCAAGATCGTCCCCAAACACCGGCGCACCATGGGCGTCTCGGTGCTGGCGCTGGTAAGGCGGGCCCCCAAGATGCTGGGGCCGGTCGTGGGCGGCACCTGCATTGCGCTCTGGGGCGTTGAGCAGGGCGTTCGGGCGGCGTTCATCCTGGCGCTGGGATTCGCCCTGGCCGCCTCCGTGTTGCAACAACTGATGATTACCGATGACTCCAAGAATACCCAAGCGGCCGAGGCCAATCCCTTGCACTTGTGGCGTGAAATGCCGGTCAGTCTGAGGCATCTGCTCTGGTCGGATATCCTCATCCGCTTCTGCGAACGCATCCCGGACGCGTTCGTAGTCATCTGGGCCACCCGCACCATATTGCATCCCGTCTCGGAACTGACGTTCGGCTGGCTATCCGCCATCGAGAATATCACCGCCGTGCTGGTCTACGTCCCCGTGGCCTATATGGCCGACCGCTTTGGGAAAAAACCGTTCGTGCTGGTGACATTTATGTTTTTCAGCTGCTTCCCATTGGCACTGATGCAGGCGCAATCACTGGGGCCCCTGGTGGCGGCGTTTGTGCTCCGCGGGCTTAAGGAATTCGGCGAACCGACCCGCAAGGCGTTGATCATGGATCTGGCCCCGGAGGGACGCAAGGCGTCGATGTTCGGACTGTACTATCTCATTCGCGACGTGCTGGTCGCGTTTGCCGCCTTTGGCGGGGCGCTCCTGTGGCAAGTGTCACCGGAACTGAACCTCAAGGTCGCTTTCGGCTTCGGCGTCCTCGGCACCCTCTTCTTTGCATGGTTCGGCCGCAACAGCACCCTACCCCCTACGGCGAAAGAGGCGCCTTGATCATCACTACGCGCAATTCATGGCCGGCCAACCGGACCTGTTGCGGATCCCAGGCGCTGGCCTGCCCGGTAACCGGATCAAACACGGTGGCGTCGCCTTTGACCGACAGTTGCACAGACAACTGAAGGGGCGTTTTTTCCTCTAGGCCCCGCAGCACTCATTCCCGTTCCGGCGCCGGCCCAGCAACGAGGGTTCATCGGTAAAAATACCCATCACCGTTTTGCCGAAATAGCCGGAGAACGACTCCGCGAATTTGTCTTAGACCAGCTTCAGGAACATGGCCACGGCTTCCGGATTCAACAGGTCACTGGCGGATCAGTTCGGTCCGGTCCAGCGCGTCATTCCAGAACCAGAACGGCATCACACTAAATTCACGCGGCGGGTTTAAAAAGGCTTGCGATATGGGGTTCATAATTATTTCGACCTTTATTCCAACTCGTCCATGAAGTGTTTAAGCTCAGGCGGGAGCGCTGATTCTCCGGGGGCCAGAAGGAATGAGTAGTACCCTTTTCGCGACTTGACGCTTTTGAGGCGGGCGGGCTCTGGAAATTGAAAATACGATTGTCGACTTCCCTGGCTCTCCTTGAATGTCACGAGCGCGATGTCCCGCAGATCGATTGAAATCTCCGCCCGGCCTTTACGGGGCCAGGGGGCGAGAATGGCCGCCGCAATCAACTTTCCGGGGCTCGGCGGAAGTTGCTTTTCAAAGCGGTCAGTCATACCTCCACATCCGTAGATGCAGAGGAAATCCGCAAAGGGAACAATGGGATCGCACCACTGGCCTTTCGGGATAAACCGCCGGGCATGATAAATGGCCAGGGACAGTCCCGGCACCCCTCTCAACGTGTCATAGGACAGATTACGGTCATACCCCTTGGTCGCCCCCTTTCTCAACTCCTGGGAAGCTAAAAACGGGCTCCAGTCAAATGTGACCGGATCGGGAACCTCATACAGCAGGAAGTCCAGAGGCTGGCATGGAACTGCGGGAAGCATCAGGTTCATGGCATCCGTATCGGTTTTAATGCGAAAGCGAAAGCCCTCCCCCGCTTGCGAAGTCGCGAGTGTCACGCCGACCGCGCTGACCTCCTCAAGGAACACACCGCGGGCATGGAGAAACCGGCCGGCCTCCCGATCGTCCAGGATCCGGATCGCCGCAGGCGGATGGGCACCCGGTTTCGCCGCATTCCATGACCCGTCGAATTCCTTATTACTCTGCCCCACCAGCACGGAAAAGCATTTATCGGCGGCATTGGAGGCAGTAAAATCCGCCAAAATTGCCACGGGTGTCACTTCGCCATCACTAAAAACCGGAAAAGGTTTTGCCAGATCCCGGGCCACCAGTTCGATATCTTTGATCTGGATATCGCCCCCGGACCCTTTGAACGCATAGAGGAAGGTCGGCTCCTGAGCCCAGCGGGCATAGTAGATCCAGGGAGCATTGATACTGTACCCAGCGCGTCGGAAATTCCGGAACAGTCCGTAATGCAATGAGACCTCGACGGTTCGCCATTCCGTTCCATCCCGGGCCGCATCCACAAAAACCGGCCGGAGAAACGCATCACTGTTTCCGAAGTAGGCCGTGGGCCCGCCAAACCCGATGATCATCCTGCCTGAAACCGCCCTGACCTTCAGCCGGATGGCATCCGCCTCGGGGGGGAAGTATTTAACCCCGAGATTCAGGAGCTCAAGATAGGGACGCTTAAACGGGATCAAGGGGGAGAGGTTTAACGTCAACAGCATCGCCCCGGCAGAATCCCGGCTTAACTCCATCCGGCTGAAATGGTCGGCCTGTCGTTTCTCTTCCGGGGTCCATTGCCAGGAAACCACCGGCTTGGCCGGAAAAGCGGTGAGCCCATCCATATCCCGATCGGTGGCCAGAATCCTGACATCGGATCCGTAAGTCAGTGACGCCGCCAGAAGTACGGCGAAAACCAAATAACTAATATTTTTACGCATGGCCATTTTCATTTATTTACACCTAATTATTTAAAACCGATTCAACACGAATTGACAATCGCTACACAAGCGTTATCTTTAATGAGCGTTTGGGTAACAATAGGTAACAGGCAGGGGATAATCGGAAGTAAATTATGGACATCAAGCATCACATTCGTGAAGCCCAGGGAAAAATCATTAGCAATCTGATTGCCTGCGAATCATTGATTGGAGAACTTTACGAGGAGTTCAGTCTAGGTGACAAGGAACTGGCATCCTTCTGGCAAAAGCTCTCATTGGAAGAAAAAGACCATCGCCCTCCGACTTGGACCTGACACACTGAAGCACGTCGACAAAGTGCGAAAAAGATTTCTCGCTTCCCACGGAACGCCACACTGACCCATCCCTCAAAATCTCTTATGCAAAAAATTATCATCGACACCGATCCCGGCCAGGACATTGACGATCTGTTGGCTCTCTTTTTCGCCTTGCGTCGTCCGGAACTGGACATCAAGGCCATCACCACCGTCACGCTACCCTCTGACAAGCGGGCCCGACTGGTTAAACGGCTCCTGCGTTATCTGGACCGGATGGATATTCCTGTTGCCGCAGGTATGCAACTGCCGCTGCGCCAACTCTCGGAGGCGGACCTTCGTAATCAGCATGATTTCGCCTGCACGATGAATCATTATGCCTTTGCGGAACCGGAAGATGTCCGGGATGAGCCGGGAACCGATGATGCCGTCGACCTGATCATTCGCACGGTTGAAGCCTACCCGGGCGAGATTGGGATCGCCTGCATCGCCCCCCTGACAAATATCGCCTGTGCCCTGAGACGGAAGCCGGAGATCGCCGGAAAAATCAAATACATCGCCATGATGGGCGGCGAAGTCGCACTCAACCGCATCGAACATAATGCGGCATTTGATTATATAGCCACCGATGTGGTTCTGACGTCGGGCATCCCTATTTTCATGGGGACCTGGGACGTGACGCGGCGGTTTGTCCTCTCCAAAGAGGACTGCGAGTTATTCAGAACGAATCCATCCCCGCTTTGTCAGGCGCTGGCCAAAGCCATCGAGCTCTGGCATCCGGTCCAGAACTGGAAACCCGGCCCCGTAATGTATGACATCTTCCCGATCGTCTGGTCGTTCGACCGCAGCTATTACACCACCACACCCAAGTCGGTCCGCATTGAGACCAAAGGGGAAATCACCCGCGGCATGACGGTGGTGGGCGGCAACGTCCCGAACATCGAAGTCACCACGGACATCCGGGCCGCCGAACTCCGTGAACTGTATCTCAAGACCGTGTTAGGGTGAATCACCTTATGATGGTACGGCGGACCCCGCCGCACCATCCTTCGCGAACTTAGCGACTTCTGTTCAAACTCTTCATTTTGGGTCTGACCATGCGGCGGCCACCACGCGCTCCATCTCATCCTGCTGGGCTTCCATGCTCTCGACCATCTTGAATTGAGCCCGGCAGCGATCGAGATTCTGTCCCGGCCGCTTGGTCTTGAAGTAAATATCGCCCTGAAGATAATCCGTCAGGAATCGCATCCCGATCATCTGGGTGATCAGCCGTGCGGAAAAAACCAGTTCCTCCCGCTCCGCCGGATTCAGGAAGCCCGCTTCCGACAAGTACCCACCGGCAATCGACTTGAACATTTCAAGCCGCATCCGCACCTTGCTCAAATCCCGTTCATCCTCAGACGCGGCGGCGGTCGCGCTGCGCACCATATCTCCAAAATCGTACAACGCCAGCCCGGGCATCACGGTATCGAGGTCAATCACGCACACGCCCTCGCCCGTGGTGTCGTCCAGCATCACATTGTTGAGCTTGGTATCATTGTGGGTAATCCGCTCGGGGATCTCCCCCTTGGCATGACGGTCCAGCAGACGGCCGCACAGGGCGGCACGCTTTTCAACAAACGCAATTTCGTTATGCGCCTCTACCGCCCGATTGCAGGCATCATTCGCGATCGCCTTCTTCAGCGCTTCCAGGCGGACCGGCGTGTTGTGAAAATTGGGAATGGTCTCGTTCAGGCGCGGCAAAGGGAGATCGGCCAACATGTTCTGGAACCGGGCATAGGCCCGGGCCGCCTCAAAGGCCTGCCGCTCATTCTGAATGGTGTCATAGGTCCGGGCGCCTTCAACAAACAGGTACATCCGCCACCAGTTTCCATCCGCGTCCTGATGACAGGGCTGCGCATCGCGGGTGAACACCACGCACAAAGAGTGCCTGGTCACATCCGCCACCCCCGCCTCGGTCAGCCGGCTGCGTACATGGTTTGTCACCCGCACAATGTTATCCATGACCGCACGGGGATTTTTGAAGATGTTGTGATTGATGCGCTGGAGCAGATAATGCACCGGAGCACCGGCCATACCGAACGTCACTTTGAAGGTGTCGTTAATATGACCCGACCCATACGGCACGGCCTCAACGAAATCCCCCCAGGCCCTAAACCGTTTGACAACCTCATGAAACTTGAAATTCACCGCATTACCTGTGCTCATTCTCTATTTTCCTTTACCAGCCGGCTCAGGCTCACTTCCGCGCCAGATCCGCCAACCATTGTTTCAAATCCGGCCCACCTGTTGGCAGAAACCGTTTAAATCCCGCCGGCGGCTCGCGCCTGGCACCATCACTCCAGACGCCTACGCGATACAAGGTGGCGAACCGGTAGTCCGGAGCCGAGCCCCCCTGGCCACCCACAATCTCCCCGCCCCGCCTCACGTTGTCCTGCATCCAGGCCGGCAGGGTGAGATGATAGGGATTCCGTTGGACTTCGCCAACATGTAATGCAATCGCTGCCACCAGGTCAGCCACCTCCGCGACACTTGACTCCACCATGAGGTTCGGAGTCGACATCGCGCCCCAGAACTCCGTTTCAATCATCCCGCAACGGAATCCCGCCGGCATGGCGGCTAACGCATCCATCACCAGGGCATGCGTGCCCATGTGGGAGGCATTCCAGTCGGCGGCATGGGGAAAAACCACAAATTGAGGCTGGTGCCGCATGAGAACCGCCTGAATGGCTGTCACGGCCTGACGCCAATGATCGGGCTCCTCCAGGCGGGCCTTGGGGGTGATCCGCGCCAAGCCGCCGGGCACCGCGCACTCGGTCGACCAGCCCAAAAAGGAACACGCCTGCTGAAGCTCAGCCCAGCGGGGTGACTGGCGGGCCGCATTACTGCCCAGCGTCACGGCGATATTGACCACCTGAAACCCTCCCGTCCGCGAGAGGCGCAGCGGCAGGGCGCCAATGATACACTCATCGTCCGGATGCGGCGAAAAAAGCAACACCTTGGCCGCTTGAGGATTTATGGCGGGTGGAGGCGGCAGCTCCACACCACCTAACGGCAGGGTTCGTCCGGCGTTCGCCCAGTCATCCAACTGCGTCACCCAGGATAGATAAGGATTGGTTTTGCTCGTCATAATTGCACCTTCGGTAAGCTGGCCGCGGCCACCGCCTGGCCGTGGCGTTTGTTGGTTTCATCCGGCATCACCAGACGCAGGGTGCGCGAGAACTCGGGGGCCTCAGCATCCAGCACGCGCCGCGCCTGGGCAAGAATTCGCTCCCCGCCCGGCCCGCTCGTGACCCGGCCCAGCACCAGGATGTTCCGGACCGGATAGAAATCGGCATAGAGCAGAATGGCATACCCGAACCACACGCCAATCGTGTCATAGATGCGGCGGGCACGGGGATCATCCTTGTCCATTAATTGTTGAACCGCTACTAGTTTCTCCGGGAGAGGCATCTCCTCCGGAAGTTCAATCCCTGCCGCCGCCGCAAGGCGGGGAATCGCCTGCTGGGAGAAATACTGAACCCCGCAACCCCGATCCCCCGACCACTCGTCAGCCGGGGCGTCGAGCCGCGCATCCACTGGCGCGAACGCCAGTTCGTTGAGCCAAGGGGTCAGTGAACCGTCAGGAGTGACAAAGCCCGCCGCCAGACTCGTGCCCATCGAAATACCCAATACCGCGTTGTCACCAAGCGACATGGCACCCGCAAGAGCGGTGACCTCGCCATCATTCATGACCACGAGCGGCACATTGTTCCACTCACGGCGGATCCGCCCGAAAAGGCCACGCACCTGACTGTCGAACAACTCCTGGGGCACCCCGCGAAACAGCGAGCCCAGCCGGGGTTCGCTCGCGACATACACACCGGCGGCACTGCCGCCGATGGCGTCTACGCGTGGCAGGTGTTTGGCTGCACGCCGGAGCGTATCCATGATCCCCTCGTAATGGTAGGCCGGATCCTTCTCGAAATATGGTTGCCAACGGATCTCCTCGGAGAACACCACTTTACCATCAATCACCGCCGCCGCTTTACGGTCGCTCCCGCCCAGGTCGAACCCGATCCGGCAACCATCCAGATTCCCGCCCACTCGCTGGGCGGGGATGTATTCCGCCGGCACGGCATCAGGCGTGACCTCAACCACCTCCAAGGCGCCCTCATAGATTTTATTCCCGATCAGGTCGTTGTCGAAACGCCCTACCGGGGTGTCGATATAGTGGCGACGCAGGGACTCCGCCACGTCTGAAGGGCCGCTGAAATAGATCGTACGCCCCCCCTGCGCCCAGAGGAGAAACTTCACGAGGCGTTCCACATGCCGGGCATTTTCAGTCGCGCGGGGGTGGCCGGCAGGGAACAAATTCCCGCTTCGGCGTTTCACAGCCCCGTCAGGCTGTGCCAAAGCCATCATAAACGGTTGATGACCAGGTGTATTTGACGCTTCCGTCTGAAACTGTCGCCAAGCCCCAACCATTGGCACAAACCCCGGATCCAGATCCGGCTTAATCTGCGCCCCCGCATTCAAAGTGTTTTTCTTACTCATAATTAACTCACATATACGATAATTATTAAAATGAGCAAGAATTATTTCTTTTATATTCGGCTTTTTTTCGGCTTTGGAAACGCTATTGTTAGCCGATGATTTCTGACCAAATCACTAAACGAGACCGCAACCGGTACGAACTGCTCCGTATGCTGCAGCGGCAGGGCCCCCTGCGCCGCTCTGAACTCAGCCGGGAATGCCATGTGCGGATTTCCAGTATTATCAGTCTTACGGATGAACTGATTGCCGAGGGTCTGGTCACCTTAAACGAGCCAGATCGGCCCCGTTCTCCGCTCACCTTCACTTCAGATCGCTGGTTTGTGGTAACAGGGGCGGTCATGGCCGACCGGATCGAGTTCGCGCAGGTCGGGCTGGACGGCCAGGTGTATAACTATACCCGGCAGGCCATCAGCAACCGGGCGTCCGCCCAAACCTTGCAGGCAGCCCTGTTCCAGGGACTCGATGCACAACGGACGTTATGTCCGGGCCGGTTGTTAGGAATGGGCATTGCCTTGACGGGCATCGTCGATCCGGCACCGGGGCTATGGCATTCGGCCATTCACTTCCCCGCCGTCAACAGCGTTTCGCTCGCCCCTGACATGGAAGCGCTGCTGGGTTGTCCGGTCATGGTTGAAAACGATGCCAGGGCGAGTTTATGGGGCGCCTTATGGTTTGAGCCGCGGCTGGCGGCCCTTAGCAACGTGGTGTATTTAAGTCTATGCTCCGGCATTGGATCCGCCCTGCTCATCCAGGGGCACCTCCATACCGGCACCCATTGCTACGCAGGAGAATTGGGCCATATGCGGGCCGGAGAGGAAGGCCGTCTCTGCTGCTGCGGCAAATCGGATTGTCTGGAAACCTATTGCGCCATTCCGGCCCTGGCCGCGGAGTTACGGCGGGTGGAACCCCTTATGAATGATGAGGCCACCCCCGCTGACTTGGCCGAGTTGATCCGCACAAACCCGCAGGCGGCAGAGATAGCCGACCAGGCGATGGCGCGCTTGGGCAGGTTGCTGGGAGCCCTGGCCTCCTATGTGGATCCGGACGCCATATTGCTGGGTGAACAGGAGCCGGCACTCTATGAGGCGCTGCTGCCATCCCTGCGTCATCACATCCAGCAGGAGTTTCAAGGGCGCGGTACCGAAGCGCTCCCCATCGAATTAGTGGCCGCGCCGGAACATGCCCCCCAGCGTGGCATCGCCGCCATGGTCATCAACGAAGCCTTCCGCAATACCCTTTCCCCGCTCTACCGCGAGCGCCCTATCTTTACCGCCAACGCCCCGGCCTGTGCCACATCAACCACCGATCATTTTTAAATTCTAACCTCGATCTCTGTCGCATTCCCAGAAAGCCATTTCTGGACATAGAGAGTCCCTATGATAGGCGGCTGAGGGGCAGGTAATGGATCCCCCTATCACCGATAAGGGAGAAGAACCTTATTCGATCCCAAACCACTTTTGGTGGGAGGGGCGCTATGCGCCGCGACAGGACCTCAACAGGCACCAAAGAGAAAATCGCGGCGCATAGCGCCCCTCCCACAGCGCCTTGATGCGGCCGACATCATCCGCCTTCGGTACTTCCGCATCCGCTGCAACGGCAGACCTGCCGACGGCCGATTAAACGCAGCGATATAGACAAATCGCTCGCGAGGAACGAAGAACGCCACCTTTGATTCGCGCGAAGTTTCACGAGAGAATTTAAACCTAATTCAGCTTTGCGTCATCACCTTGCTAAAACTCTGTTTATAGGTTTTAGCACAAGCTCCGTTCCCCGGAGGGGTACAGGGCCTCGAAATCGCCCGCCCGTCGGGCAAAGGCCGCCACGATGTCAGGGCTCAAGTGCTTGCCGCCGCTTTGAATAATAAAATCAGTGGCCTCGGCATGGGACAGGGCCGACTTATAAGGGCGCTGTGACCGCATGGCATCGTAGACATCCGCCACAGCCACAATGGAAGCGGAAAGCGGTATGGCCCCGCCTTTCAACCCGCAGGGATACCCTGATCCATCGAACTTCTCATGATGAGACTGCGCGATGTCGATTCCCATTTCAATGAAGGAATTACCGGGATATTCGGCCTGAACCGCTTTGAGTGTTTCAGCACCGAACACGGCATGGCGCTTCATCTCGTCAAATTCGGCAGGGGACAGCTTTCCGGGTTTCAAAAGAATGGCGTCCGAAATCCCGACCTTGCCGATGTCATGGAGCGGAGCGGCCTGATAGAGGTTCTCAAGGTAAAGATCCGTGATGATACTGGCATACTGCGGCATTCCCCTCAGTTCGCAGGCCAGAATCCGGCTCAAGGTCTGAACCCGCTCTAGGTGCTGACCGGTATTGCTATCGCGTGATTCCGCCAGTTTCGCCAGCGCAAAGATGGTGGCCATCTGGGAGCGGGAGATCTCCTTGATTTTTTTCTGAACAAGCTCCTCAAGGTGGTTATTATAGGTCTCCACGTCGAGTTGAAGTTTCCGCAGGCGGAGGTGGGTCTCCACACGCGCGCACACCTCGTCGGCCTGAAAGGGCTTGGTCACATAATCCACCGCCCCCATCGAAAATGCCTTCAGTTTATCGGCCGTCTCCATGAGTGCGGTGATGAAGATGACGGGGATACCCTTGAACGCGGCGTCCGCTTTCAGGCGCTCATACACCTCAAACCCGTTCATCTCCGGCATATTGATATCCAGGAGAATGAGGTCTGGCGGATCGGCCTGCGCCGCCAGGATGGCCAGTTTACCGGACAGGACCGGCCGCGGTTCAATCCCCCGTTCCCTGAGAATTCCCGCAAGCAACTCAAGATTAGCGGGTGCATCATCTACAATCAGGACGTTGGGCGGCGGAAGGGTTTTATTCATCATAGTCATCATTTCCGGTTTATAGGTAGTGTTATTGAGACCTGCGCGCCCTGCGTGGAAGACGTCGCCACGTCGAGCGTGCCCCCGATGCAAGCCAGTCGTTCACGTAGAAAAAATAATCCGAGGCCTTCGGAGGTAAAGAGAGCCGCCAACACATCGGGGGAGAACCCCACCCCATGATCGGTGACGACGACGCGGAGTAACGCGGCCGCAGATAGATCCAGATCCACCTCCGCGCTGGTGGTTTTAGCATGCTTAACAATATTACAGAGCAGCTCACGTACAGTCTGAAATATCAAAAGCCTGAGGGATTCCGGAACATTGATGGCTTTATCTCCGGTCACGACCACCAGCAGGCCGTGTTTTTCACACATCCAGTCGGCGAGCCAGCGCAAACCCGGAACAAGTCCAGCGTCGATAATAATGGGGGGGAATAAATCCGTGGTCACAGATCGCGACACAGTGAGCATCGTATCCAACAACTTGCGGACTTCCCGGATGGCCAGCGCGAAGTCCTTTTCCGGTGCCAGACGATCCAGCAAACCGACCTTAATAATGGCCGCCACAAGAATTTGCTGAAGTTGATCATGGAGGATCATCGACATGCGCTTGCGTTCACATTCGTCCGTCTGCGCTACCTTTGCCGTCAGTTTCCGGAGCTGCTCCACATGCTGATCCAAGGTGACATTCGTCGCTTTCAACTCACTCACGGCGTCAGCCAGTTTGACTTGAAGGTTCCGTAGCCGCAAATGGGTCTCACACCTGGCGCACACCTCTTCCGCCCGGAACGGCTTGGTCACGTAATCCACCGCCCCCATGGAAAACGCCTTCACTTTATCCGCTGTTTCATCAGTGGCGGTGATAAAGATCACGGGAATGTCCTTCAGCGCATCCTCCTTTTTCAGGCGCTCATACACCTCAAACCCGTTCATCTCCGGCATATTGATATCCAGGAGAATGAGGTCAGGCGGATCGGCCAGCGCAGCCATGAGGGCCTGTTGACCGGACAAGACCGGCCGCGGCTCAATCCCCCGTTCCCTGAGAATCCCCGCCAGCAGTTCCAGATTAGCCGGAGCATCATCCACAACGAGGACATTGGGAGGGGACGCGGCAAGAGCTCGTTTGGTGGGTGTCATCATTCTAATTCAACAACTGAGATAAGGCGTGATACTCAAATTTCGCAACCAGGTCCTGAAGGGATCTGGCAATTTCCGGGGCCATCCCAGTCAATTGGCGAGTCAGCGTGAGCAACTGGTCCTGCCGGCAACCGAGGGCCGCGGCGCGGAGTTGGGTGCGCATCTCACCGGGCAGGGAGTCCAGCATCTCCCGTGTCAGGACCGGCAGAATATCCGGGTTAACTTCTTCCGGAAAAACGAGTTCAGAGTAGACGTACCGGATCCCGGATAACACTTGAATATGATCGAACAATACCCGCGGCCGAAACGGCTTTGCCATAAAGAGGTCTGTACCGGCGGAAATGGACCGGTGGCGGGTTTCATCGCTGGCGTTGGCGGTCAGCGTGATGATTTTGACCCCAGCCCCACCCGGTTTTTGCCGGATCTGGCGGATGGCTTCGTCACCTCGCATGAAGGGCATCCAGTCATCCATCAAAACCAATTGCGGCTGACACCGGGTGAACGCCTCGACTGCTTCCTTGCCGTTAGCCGCCTCAACGACGTCAAACCCGGCTTCACCAAGCAACTGAACAAGAAACAGTCGACTATCGGTGTCATCCTCTGCGACCAGTATCCGGCAGCGAGGTTGCCCCCCCTCGAGCCCCAGAACATGCCGCCTGTCGGGCTGGTCGATCGCCACCCCCTCTTTAACCGGAAGCTCGAGCCGGAAGACGCTCCCCATCCCCACTTCACTGACGACCGTCACATCGCCGCCCATCAGTCGCGCGAACTGACGGCTGATCGCCAAACCCAACCCGGTCCCGGCATGACTGCTACGCCCTGAAGCGGTCTGCTCAAAGGGGATAAACAGCCGGTTCATCTCTTCCGCCGCAATGCCGGAACCGCTGTCCTCAATGACGATGTTCAACCGCCACTCTTCCGCCCCTCGTGGCTCGGTCGATACCCGCACCCGGATTGCCCCTGTGGCGGTATACTTGACGGCATTGCTGAGCAAATTAATAAGCACCTGCCTTAGTTTCTGTTCATCGGCGAACAGATAGCGTGGCACCTGCTCAAGGCCCTCCATATTGAGTGACAGGTGTTTCGCTTCGGCCCGGATGCGGAAGATCAGGATGAGGTCATTCATCGCGGCATGAAAGTCGAAGGAGATCGGGGACAACTCCAACCGGCCCGCCTCGATCTTGGACAATTCCAGGATATCATTCAGCAAAGCCAGTAAATGTTCGCCACTGCTGTTGATGATCCCCACCCGCTGCTTTTGACTGAGCGCCAGGCCCTGGTCTTGCTGCAGGAGCTGTGAAAACCCAAGGATGGCGTTGAGCGGGGTCCGGATCTCATGGCTCATGTGGGCGAGGAACCGGCTCTTGGCCGTGTTCTCCTGCGTGGCCTGCGTGGCCAGTTCACCGGCTCTCAACGTGGCGGCCTCGAGTTGCTGGTTCGATTGCAGCAAATCACGTTCCGCCTTCGCACGCATCTCCACATTGACCAGCATTTGCGAGAAAAGCGAAAGCATGGAAATTTCCTTATCAGTGTAGGAGTGGTGTTTCCTGACGGAATCAAACCCCACAAACCCGATACACCGCGGTTCTGCCAGCATCGGAACCGCAATCAGGCTTTTGATTCCCTGAGGCTCTAGAATTTGCCGAAGGTCACCCGGCGGCAAGGCACCGGCATCTTCAATATACATGTAGGTGCCACTTTCGTGAGCCCTAACCCAGTCCGGAATCACGTCCAGGGGAATTTCCTGCAATTGATCGATCTGCGGCTCTATATCCGTATTGCACCATTCAAAGGTATTTGAAGTGATCCTCTTTTCAAAGTCATACCGGAACACATACGCCCGGTCCGCGGAAACGAATTTCCCCATCCGTTCCAGGGACAACTGGATCGCGGTGGGCACAAAGGTTAACGGGATATTGATATATTGAGAGGATAACTCCATCAGGAGCTTCTGCATTTGCGCAATATCCGTTAGCGAGGCTTCCGCCTGCTTCAGGGCCGTGAGGTCCTTGGAGACCCCAAAAATACAATCCTGTCCATTCCACTTGCCAAACCACACGCGGGTTTCCACGGGAAGGTGTCTGCCGTTTTTCGCCTGTAACGGAAGCGGGCAAAACGATCTCTCCGCACGGAACATGGCCCCGAAAATGATTTCTGCCTCCTTACGGTATTCCTCAGGATGCAGGTCGAGAACTTGCATCGTTTGCAGTTCGTCGCTGGAGTAGCCCAGCTGGCGGTTGACGGACCCATTGGTAAACAAAATTCGCCCGTCGGGTGTTCCGACCACAATCAGGTCGTCAACCGTCTCAAAGAACATGCGGAAGTTTTGCTCACTGGATTTCAATTTTTCTTCCAGCAGTTTCGACTGGGTCACATCCCAGTTCGTACCGATCATGCGAAGCGGATGGCCCGAGTCGTCGCGTTGCACATGCGCCATGGCTCGGATATTACGGATGGAACCATCCGGCCAAAGGACCCGGAACTCCGTATCAAACTCCTTTTCACCGCGGAGCGCCATCTGGATCTCCAGATCCCCCTGCACCCGGTCATCCGGGTGCAACCCCGCCTGCCAGGCCGGGTAAGCCCCGCTAAATTCAGCCGAAGTGATTCCGTAGAGCCGATACATCTGGTCGTCCCAGACCAGGATATTCCTCACGAGGTCCCAGTCCCAAATCCCCACGTTGCCGGCTCGTGTGGCCAGCGCCAGTCGTTCGGAAATATCACGCAACGCCGTTTCCGCTTTCTTGCGTTCGGTGACATCTGTGATAATTGAATGCAGGACCATGCACCCGCCAAATTGTATCCGGCTTGATGACACCTCCACCTCCCTCAGGGAGTTGTCGGCCAGGCGATGCTGAAACGCGAAGAGCTTACCATGTACCGGGGGGACAGACGCCATCTTCTCCCGGACCTCAGGCATTGCCAGGGAGTTGATGCCGGAGATGTTCATCGCCAGCAACTGCTCTCGCGGGTAGCCATAAAAACTCACGGCAGAGGCATTCGCATCGATGATCGCGCCACTTTCCGGATCTACCAGGAGCATGACCGCTGAATTATTGGCGAATTGATTCCGGTACGAGGTTTCGCTCTCCCTCAGGTTCACGGTCAACTCTCCAGCTAAGCGTTGCGCATTGACACGAATGTTCTGCTGCACTCGAATCAGGATAAACAGCAAAACAGTGATGAGCGTGCCGCCCACCAGGGTAAGCCAGATTTTTATGTACTCCACCGCAAAATACCCGGCCCCGGCCTGAGCGAAACGCAGCGTCCAGCAATGGCCATTCATCTCCACCGGAATCTGGCGTGTAAAACGCACCCCTGTCCTGAAAGGTCCCTCCCCTGTAGCGGGATATTCCTCAAATAGCAGGGTCTGTGGCTGCGTTTGCGCGCCATCAAAAACCTCGAGGTGAAGATCCCGCTCCAGGCCTCTCTCCCGGTCGCCCAGTATGCCCTGCATCAAGTCAGTCATCCGGTAGGGACTATAGACCCACCCATAGATGGCCGCACGGCGCTGCTCGACAGTATTCGCAGGCATCCCTTTACGATAGACCGGGACATACATCAGCGAGCCTGACTGAACGGCCTCGCCCGTTTCCTGGACCAGCACCACTTTCCCGGAGAGCGCCGCCGCATCCGTATCCCTCGCCCGCTCCATGGCGAGCCTTCGCACCGGTTCCGAGAACATGTCATAGCCGAAGGCCCGCAAATTACGACCCGAAAACGGCTCCAGATAGATGATGGAGGAATAGAACTCCCGCGCCCCCTCCGGCTTCACCGTGTACTCCGGAAAGCCCTCGCTTCGGATATCCTGTATGTGCCGGGCCAGATCCGCCCGCGGAATCCATAGTGAGAACCCGATCCCCTGAATGCCCGGGAGTTGTTTTTCGAGTTTCTGGTACTGGCTGAACGTACGCCATCCCTCGCGCGTAACCTTCTCTGTCACATTAAACAATGCCGCGCTGCCCAACAGAATTCGGGCATGATCATCAAGCCGGTTTTCAATGATCGCACGGATTTGGCCACAGTGAGTGTTGAAATTCAATTCCGACACCCTGTCCGAAATCGATTTCATATAAACGGTAGCTATCAAGGTGAGCGCCAAGCCGCTTAACAGGATGATCCATGACAAGGAGGGCCTCGGAATCATGGAGTCTCCAGCACATCACGCACCTTACGGGCAAGGGCGTCGCGAGAAAAAGGTTTCGCCAGGAACGGCATGCCCTCGTCCAGCACACCGTGACGGGCAATGAGATCGGCCGAGTAGCCGGACATGAAGAGGCACTTTAATTGCGGATAAAGTCGCAGCATGTTTTTCGACAGGTCCCGGCCGTTCATCCCGGGCATGACCACGTCTGTCAGCAGTAAATGGATAGTTTCCGGATGCCGGGCCGCCATATCGAGAGCAACCGCAGGGTTCTCCGCCACCAACGTTTTGTACCCCATCCGCTCAAGGTATAACCGGCAGATCTCGCGAAGCGATCTTTCGTCCTCCACCAGCATGACGGTTTCTCCCCGCCCGTGAGGTGCGCCTGCAGGGAGGACACCGGGTGATTGGGTCGGCTCGCAATTGACCCGCGGCAGGTAGATGCTGAAACACGCCCCTCTGCCCGGCCTACTGGTCACGTCAATGTAACCGTTATTCTGTTTGACGATGCCATAGACGGTAGCCAAACCCAGCCCGGTGCCTTCACCGACCGGCTTGGTCGTGAAAAACGGTTCAAAGATTTGTGCCAGCACCTGTTCCTCCATGCCGCAGCCATCATCGCGGACCGTCAGCCGCACATACTCACCCGGCACGGCCCCCGTATGTCCGGCGCAGTAGGCTTGATCGAGTGTGACATTAGCGGTTTCAAGGGTGATTTTGCCGACACCGGCAATCGCGTCCCGGGCATTGACGCACAGGTTCGCCAGAATCTGGTCAATCTGCGAGGGATCAAGTTTCACCGCCCCGAGCTTGGTGCCCGGCAGCCAGGCCAATTGGAGGTCCTCACCCATCATCCGCCGCAACAGGCCGAGCATCCCTTCCACGGCCGCATTCAGGTCCAGAATCCTCGGCGCGATGACTTGTTTACGGGCAAAGGCCAGCAGTTGCCGGGTAAGATCGGCGGAGCGCTGTGATACCTGCATGATCTCATCCAAATGGAGGCGGCCGGGGTGCTCCGCCGGCAGGCTATCCCTGCAAAGTTCGGTGTACCCCATGATGCCCATCAGCAGATTATTAAAGTCGTGCGCCACGCCCCCGGCCAGACGCCCTACCGACTCCATCTTCTGGGCCTGCACGAGTTGAGCCCGCAGCTTCTCCTTGTCCTCTTCCGACCGTTTGCGCTCAGTAATATCGTCCATGACGGTCAGGAAGAAATCCCGCCCCTGACTGCGGATGATTTCACCCGAGAAAATCCCGTCAAGGATCGCCCCATCCTTGCGCCGGACCTGCAATTCAAAGCCGCTGATACGCCCATCCGTTCGCAACTGATCCGCCAGCATCACCTGTTTCTCCGGGTGCAGAAAAAGCCCGATGTCGGCAACCGTTTTGCCAATGATGTCCGCCCAGGAGTAGCCCAGTGTCTTGAGAAAGGCATCATTGACATCTGAAAAACGCTGTTCCGGCAGCGAGGAGAGCGCCATCAGGGCCGGATTGTTCCGAAACAGGCGTTCGAAGCGCTGATGAGCCTCCTGATCGCCGGTCAAATTCTTGGAAATACCGAAGATGCACTCCATCCCGTTCCAGCGTCCGAACCAGGCACGAGTCTCAACCGGGACGAGCCGCCCATCCTTGCAGGCCAGCGGCAGGGGGCAGGTTTTTCGCTCACCCCTGAGCATGGCCGCAAAGATTTCCTCCGCTTCCATGGCGCTGGTCCGCGAATGCAAGTCCAGCAGATGCATCCCCCGGAGTTCATCCGGCGAGTATCCCAGCGTTTGTGTGACAGCCGGGTTGGTGAAAAGCGTCTGACCATCCAGTGTGCCCACCATGAGCATATCGGTCATGGATTCGAAAAACGCATGGAAATTGGCCTCACTCTCCCGTAATGCCACCTCCGCTTTTTTGCGCTCGGTGATGTCGATCACGAATACGGATAACCCCGAGACCGTACCGGCGGCATTGAAAATGGGGCTATAACGGTTTTCATAATAGGCGCGGAGGTGGGCGTGATCCCCGTATTCCTCCATCTCCAGCAGGAACTCCCCGGCTAAGGCGCGGTCGAAATTGCGTTTGGCTTTTTCACGGTCCGGTAAACTGGTGATGACCTCCAGCATGTTCTGGCCGATGGCAATCTCCACGCCCCAGATTCCCCTCATCGTCTCAACATGGGAGCGGGTGAATTCCGTATAACAGTAGGCGCTATCCAGGGAGAAGATGATGACCCCCTGAGGGCTCTCCAAGATGGCCTTGAGCAAGGAGGTCTTTTGTCGTGACACATCCTCAACCTCCGTCGGGGCAACTTCTGGGTGTTTACTAATCATCATCAGGCATTCGCGTCTACTGGGACATCAAACAATCATTTTCTCACAGTAAGCCATGCCTGTCGAGGCTCGAATATAAAGGGCATACTCCTTTTAGCGTAGTCTCGACCCGGTTTCAGGGACCATCAGAAAAAGCCGTTTTTCTTGGCGTGTGACAGAAGCTCCAGCGTGTTGTGAACATCCAGTTTTTTCCGGATGTTGCGCAGGTGTGTGCGAGCCGTGTGGAAGGTGACTCCCATCTGTTTGCCGATTTGCTCCAAATTGTATCCCTTGGTAAGCAATCTCAAAACATCAACCTCCCGTCCGGAGAGGATTTTAAAAAAAGCGACAGGATCACTTCGGAGATGCTGCAACCGGGCGGAATAGCCCGGGGTCTGAAACGTCTCACCGCGGGCCACCGCCAGAATGGCCTCGGTCACCACGTCGGGGGTGCTGGATTTATCAACATAGCCGGGAATCCCCAAACGCTGGATGCGATGGATGCAGTAGGGATCTAAACGGGCGGACAAAATGACAATCTTGATTCCGGGGACTTCCTTCATAAGCGCTTCAGCCAGCGCGATACCGTCCATGTCCGGCATCATCACATCAATGAGCGCCACATCCGGTCTAGTCTGAAGGCAGAGTTGTAACCCTTCCCGGCCATTGTGGGCTGCTCCGGCAAAGGTGAAATGTTCGTTCCGGCTCACCCAGGCTGAAAGCATGCTGGCAACGAGGACCTCATCCTCAACAATCGCAACTCGAATCGGTTTCACTCCTTGCATCACAGCCTATTACCCTAATCCTTGACGGAAAACCAGTAAAAGCAGTGACGTTTAAACCTGTCAAATATGGAAATACAGTTCTATTATGAATCACTTGAGGGCCGGATAAGGAATATCGTCCGAAGCAAAAGGCATAATGAGTAGCGACCTGTTGGCACATCACACGCATCCAGTGGAAACCGCATTGCTTGCCCGTGAGCTGCAATATCAAACCATGCTTGACTCCGCTTTGGATGGTTTTTGGGTCATTGATCTTCAGGGTCGCATCCTTGACTGTAATCAGGCCTGTTGTGAGTTGCTTGGCTATGACAAAACTGAACTGCTCCAGCATACCATTTTCGATGTTGCCGGGGAGGGAGCCAAGGAGAAGTTCCTGGCCCGTGTGCTACGGATTGTAACCCTTGGCCGCGAGCGCTTTGAGACCCTCCACCGCCGCAGTGACGGTCGACTCATTGAATTGGAAGTAAGCGCCCATTACGTTCCGCACCTGGATGGCCGGATTTATGCATTCCTGCACGATATCACCGCGCGCAAACAGGCTGAAGTGGTCCAGAGCCGCTACGCACTGATCCTGCAACACGCCCGGGACGCATTTTTGCTCATCACGCTCGACGGCCGCATCATCGAAGCCAATGAGGCGGCGCAAACATTGTACCACTACACCCGGGAGCAATTACTCGGTTTGAAAATCCGGGATCTGCGACCTGATGAGGCCCCCGAAGTCATCCGGCATCAGATGGAGGAAGCGCTCGCCAGCGGCGTTCTTTTCGAGACCTGGCATAAACGCAAAGATGGCGTCCTGCTTCCCGTCGAAATCAGTTCCAGGGGGGTTCAGATCGCCGGCGAAGAAGTGCTGTTAAGCGTCATCCGCGACATCTCCGCCCGCAAAGAGTCCGAAATGGCATTACGGCAAAGCGAGCAGCAGTTGCGGCAGGCTCAGAAAATGGCAGCCATTGGGACCCTGGCCGGTGGTATTGCCCATGATTTCAACAATATGCTCTTTGCCATCACGGGTTTCGCCGCGATGGCACTGAAGCAGGCGGAAAACAATCAGGTGCTCTGCGGGGATTTGAAGCAAATCATGACGGCCAGCCGCCATTCTTCGGAACTGGTCAGACAACTGCTGATTTTCAGCCGGCAAACTGAACAGGAGCATGTCGCCGTCGCCGTTACGCCAATTATCAAGGAAACATGCGCCCTGCTTCGCGCCACTCTGCCTGTCACCATCCACATCGCGCTGGAGATAAAAACGAAACACGATGTGATCCTGACTGACCCGGTTCAGTTCCAACAGATCATTATGAATCTGGGCACAAATGCCTGCCACGCCATGCGTGACAGAGGCGGCGTCATGACCCTGCGCCTGGAGGAGCCGGGACAGGTCGCGTACCCCGCGGGAGTCGGCGCACCGGAGGGATGGTTACGGTTTTCCGTTCAGGATACCGGGTGTGGCATTCCGTCCGAGCACCTGGAGCGGGTATTTGAACCGTTTTTCTCGACCAAGGCTGTTGGCGACGGAACCGGGCTCGGGCTTTCGGTGGTACATGGGATCGTCACGGCCTCCAATGGCTTCATTGAAGTCGAGAGCACCGTCGGGCACGGCTCAACTTTCAAGGTCTATCTACCACTCCTTGCGGCCACCGCTTCGGCGGCTGAACCGAAACCCTGACCATCGACCGGCCAGTCAGGCGATTACGTATTCAAGCCGTGGATCTTGATCATGATTCCCGCCCCACGGCCAGCCACACCCCTACTCTAATTGAGGTATTTACCACGCTTGTAACCTGCTTAAGTCGCGAGATAGGCTATCGACATCGTAGACAACAAGGGGGGCGTATGTTTTTTTTAAAATCGAGGCTTATGACAAATAAACTCCGTATCATGAAATCCAGTTCACTGGCCCTTATTATAGCCACCGCATGCCTAGCCGCCGCTGAGTGCGCCCAAGGGGCGGTCCCAGTCGTGTATCTGGAGAAAACCAAGGCACTGGGCGAAACCTGGCAGGAGATTCACGCCGGTAATCTGTTGGCCACCCCGGAGGGCGGGCTGATGGACGGCCAGTTTGACAACGCTTTGAATGATAATTCATCGAATGTCACAAGTGTTTTCTATCGACTGCGGATCCAAACAACCGACGCATCCGGCATCCCCACGGGATTCTCCCTGAATGAAGTTTCAAACGCCGTTTCCAAGGAGGCGTTGGCCATAGCGCAGGAGCATTTGAGCAGCTGCCAGGAGGAGGATTGGGAAAATGCGGAACTAGGCCCGGTGGTTTACCCGGTGTACAACCCCGCCATCAATGGCGGCAATAGCCCCGCCTACCTGGAATTCAAGGTGATCCGGAAGGCGGTGGAAGCAGGGTCAACGGCCCCGTTCAACAGCCCTCCTTTGGCCCAGAAAGCCGATCGGGGATTTATCCTGGTTTCCCTGACCCACCAGGATGTGCCGATCCCGGAGTTCAGCACCGATGGCCTGACCCAGGTGGAAAAGCTGCGCAACCTGGCGAAAACGTCCCAGGTCAAAGCGGTGCGCTACTGCCAGTCGATCCTGGTGGCGGAAAATGCGAAGGGCGAAGCGGTGGCCAACCTGGGTGGCACGCCCGTTCAGTATCCGGAGGAAATCCTGGATTTCTCCACAAACCGGACGGTAAGTATGGTGGAGAATGGGCAAATATTTCTGGTACCTGACAGGCCAAATTTTACCGGGACGGCCTACACCAATTATGCCCAGTTCAAAGACGACTACCTGAATGGGCCTCTATACCCGAAATTGCGAGCTTTCCAGGCGCTGTCCGTCAAAATGGACTGGATGTTTCAGGACGACATCTTGCCGGATCTGATCGAGGTGGGCGAAAATATCATGACCAACATCCTGGCCTCAAAATCCATCGCCCGGTTCGCCGTGGAAGAGCCGGAGATCGTGGACCTGCAACTTGTGCCCGGCAAACCGGGGTTGAACGCGACCGGCCTGACACCCGGTGGCACAATACTGCATATCTTCTACGCTGGAGGCGGTGGGGATAGTTTCCTGATTCGGGTTGGGCCGCCAGCCCAGCAGGCCCTGGGTTTGGGCCATTGGGGTAATTGGAGCACCTATAACGCCGGGGACTGGTGGCAACAGAAACTCTATACCCAGATAAGGGCGCTCCCAGGCTGTTGCCCGGACGGTTATAGCGGCTGCGGGGCCACGGCGTGGGCGATGTTCTATGGATACTGGGATGCCGGGGTCGCCAATCTGATCAACGGTTTCGGTATTACACCAGTTTACAATAACAGCGATGTGAATTCCTGCATCCAATACCTTTTTAACCAGATCGGAACCTATTGCTCCGGATCCGCAGGCGCCACTAACCCGTGGGATATGGACGAGGGATACAAGTGGGCCCTCCATCAGCAGTTACTCCTCGGAGGCGTAAACATGACCATTACCACCGACTGGTGCGTGCCCTATCTCGGCTATGGACCGCGTAACCAGGCCATCAGATCCATCAAGGAATACGGGCATCCGGCCATCGTGGGCACGGGTTACTATGCGCATTATCCCCTGGCCTACGCCTATAAGTGCCGTAATTACTATATTTGCGGAGTCAACCTGAATACCGAGCGCTACTGGAAAGTCAATAATGGCTGGGGCGAAACCAGGGGGACCTGGGTGAACGTCACGGGTTGCTGGTTTGGCTCCAATGGCTATTGCTACTAACTTTAGTTCGCGTTCAAATTGAGGCCAACAATCGCAGGCCAATCGCAGATGCTCCAGAGCAAACAGACCCTGACGAGACGTATGGGCGTCAGCCAGAAGACCATCGGCACCTACAAAGCCCGGCTCATGGAAAAATGTGGAGTCCGGACAACCCCGGAACTGCTGGCCCGCATGCAAGTGCCCACGGTCGAAGCGGCAGTTGCTGCCGTGGCTTGAATAAATGGGTCCAATTACCACCAGTGCTTTGGGTATTGACGATGATTGACGATGTTGTTGGCGAAAACCGCAATCGTCACCAGGATCACCGCACCCGCCGCAACCGGTAACAGCAGAAACATCCATTTCGCATGATCATGGACGGCAATGAGCGCCGTGGCACCGCCAGGCGGATGCGTCGTATGTGTCAGATACATCGCCACAATGGCAAGCCCCACCGCACCGGCCAGAGCGAGCGGGCCGAAACCGACAAACCTAGCCATAACACAACCGACCAGCGCAGAAAGGATATGTCCACCGAGCACATTGCGAGGTTGTGCTAAAGGGCTATCAGGTGTCCCATAGAGAAGCACCGCCGAAGCGCCAAATGAACCGATCAACAATTCATGGCCGGAAAGAGCCGCCACGCCGGTAATAGCCAGGATACCGAATGCGGCGGCTACAAACCCCCAGATCGCATGCTTCCAGTTCCGCACTGGACGTGACACCGGGGCCAGTGGCACACGGAGTTTTCCTGAAAAACTAAGTAACCTTTTTTTCATTGATCCGACCCACCGTCGCGGCGGTTCAACTTAAACAATCGCCCAGTTGGTCATTGCAAAAAGAAACAATTGCGAAGCGACCATACCCATTATACGTTTGCGAATCAGATTCATCGGTCATTATCCTTTCCCATCAATATCCCGAAAGTTCTTTATAATCTGGCCACTCTACTGTCAACGGATCAACACACTAGGCAATCCCGCAATCAAAGCATAATCATGTAAATCGCCTGTCAACAGGGCGTCAACTCGAGATTTACTATTTTCAATTTCCTTGACCTGCATCAAGAATTACCCGGGCCCAAATTCTCATTAAGACTGGCGGGGACAGGTTCGTAATAGGGAGAAATGAAGATAGCAGCCTGTGTACCAGCCTGGCTCGTATCTCCAGTGGGCGCCGTTATCTTCGCCGCAAATGATCGTGGCGAGTCAGTCTCCATTCCAGTTAAGCCTGTAGAAACCACAAGGCCACGGCGGATCGAGGTCGATGTACTGGAACCGTCCGCTGGGCGGGGCGTTCGTCGTTTCCAGTGTCGTCCAACTGACCAGATCGGTCGAGACCTGCACCTGGTAAAGCAACACAGGGACGCCGCAGAATGAAATCGTGGCAACGCCGCCGTCAACGCCCAGTTGGTTGACGATACCGCCCGGCAGTTGCGCGGAAACGGCCTTCAGGGTAATCACTCCCGTGGCGTTACCTCCGAGGCAGTTGGTCACCGTGTAGGTGAACAGATCATCCACCAGATTGGGATTGGAGTATTGAAGGTAGCCGCCGGACACCGCGGGAACAATGCCGTTGGTGCTCGTGCCGATGGAGGCGAGGTCGAAGGACAAACTCGCGCTGTTGCCCACATTCGCGAACAGATCACTGACCCGGAGTTGCCAGGCGATCTGGTAGTTGCGGTAGAAGGTCAGGTTGGTCGCCGTCAGTTCATTGGGGAGGTTCACCACATAGAAGGCGCCACTATCGTTGATGCCGCCTTGCTCGGTCACGCCATAGATTTGGTTGCTCACCAATAACAAGTCGGAATTCGGATAGTCGCCGTCTGGAGTTCCGGCAAAATGGTAGATCTCTGTGTACCCCGTGCCGTTGGTCCGAATGGAATACAACAGCCCCTTGCCACAAAAACCGCTATCGACCTGGGCGGCGTACAAGGCAGATCCCACCACGGCCAAGGCGCCCTTCTGGCCGCTGAAACCACCCAGCGAGGAGGGATATTGGTACAAGGTGGTGAAGCCGGTGACATTGGTCTTCACGGCAAAGACCTTGCCGCTGCTGTTGCCCTGGCAAACTCCGTACAGGGTATCGCCGTCCAGGGTCAGCGCGCTCTCGCTGGTAATCCCATCCCCGGGGATGTTGGCCAGCACCGTGAAGGCCGCGCCATTGGTCTTCATGGAAAACACCGTACCGGACCCGTTCGTGCCGCCACCGGTCGTCGTTCCGTAGATCGTATCGCGGTCCACAATCACCGCCGCCCTGGGGCTGTCGCCATCGCTGCCGCGGAAGGCATGTAACCGGGCAAATCCACTGCCATCAGTCTGCACACTGAACACCGTGCCGGGCCCCACCCCACCCGCCGGATCGCCATCATCCGTCACCCCGTACAAGGTGTCGCCCGAAACCGCCAGCCCGGCCGCCCCTTGTAGACCGGTCAACAGTGTCGCATACCCGCTCCCATCGGTATTGATGGCAAATACCTTGCTCCCGGTTGAACCGTAGAGCCGACTGCCGTCACTGACCACCCCCCACACCGCTGGATCGATGGCATTACTGTTCACCTGGCCAAACCCCGTCCCATCCACATTGATGGAATAGAGGTAATTTCCCGCCATGCCGTAGATCTTGCCGTCCAATTGCTCCAAGTGCCCTTTAGGGGACTCCATGACACCGCCAAAGTTGCGGATCACCGGGCTCACCACAAACAGGGTCTGGATGGTATTCGTGGCTTCATTGTTACCCAAAGTGTCCTTTACATACGCGGAGAGGGTGTTGATTCCCGGACTCAGGACGGGCGCCACGGGGGAATACCAATCATACCAGCCGTTCGTGGTTGCGGCCAGGTTCCACTCCCCTCCATTCAGGGAATAATACACCCCGGCAACCGGAACATTGGTCTCTGCGGTACCTCCGATAACATAGCCGCTAGCGAAAATGGACGCCTGCGCCATCGGTCTCATGAAATGCGTGTGATAGAAGGGATATGTGGCAATCGGAGATTGGTGCCCAAGGTCATCCGCCGCGTACAACGCCAGGGTGTTTGTCACGAAAATAAAGCCCGTCGCGATCGTCCAGTCGCTCCACCCGTTGGTAGTGCCCGCCACAGCCCATGTGCCGCCGTTCAAGGAGTAATAGACTCTCGCCACCGAAGCATTCGTGTTCAACAGATTGGTGATCTGGCTGCCGCTGATGAATCCGCTGGCGTGGAAGACCAATTCGTTGGCCGCCGGGCTTGTCATCATTGGACTGTAGACCGCACTGTCCAGCATGAACAACACCCCCTGGCCGCCCGCACCGCCCCATGTGGTCGTCCCGTAAAGGGTCGAGCCTGACAGAACCAATCCGGCCTCCGGGTTCGCCGCCGTATTATTGAAATCCCATAGCCGGCCATAAAACGTCCCTTCTGTGTCGATCACAAAGATCGTCCCCGCACCGCCCGCACCGCCGAACGAGGTAATTCCAAACAACAGGCCTCCCTTCAGCAGCAGATCCCCTTGTGGAATACTCCCGTCAGGATTGCCCTTGAAGCGATAGAGCACGGAATATCCCGATCCATCCAAGTTCACGGCGTACACCGTGCCATTATCGTCCACCCCTCCGTAAAAAGTCGTACCGTAGAGCCGTGCCTCCGAGATCAGCAGGCCGCCTTGAGGGCGATTCCCGTCCGGATTCCCCTGGAAGTGGTGCAACACAGCGAATCCACTCCCATCCGTTTGAAGGCTGAAGACGGTACCGCAGCCGGCAGTTCCTCCGGACGAGGTGGTGCCGTATAGCCCATTCGATGACAACGTCAGGCCGCTCAACGGATTGCGCCCATCAGGACCCCCCGTAAACTTGTGAAGCGTGTTGAACGTCAGATTGGTCACATTCAGGGCGAACACCGTGCCGCGCTCGTTCTGACCGCCATTCGACGTTGTGCCATAGAGGACATCATTGGAAATGATCACGCCTGCCTGCGGATAGGCGCCGTCGCTGTCTGCAAAAACGCGGAGGATCGTATAGTGCGAGCCGTCATCGTGAAGGGAGAACACCGTGCCGCAGTAATTCGAGCCCCCGTATAGGGTCGTTCCATACAGCGTATTGCCGCTCACCGCCAACTTCCCCTGAGGAGCACTGCCGTCCGCGTCTCCGGAAAAACTATGAAGTTCAGCATATCCGGAACCATCCGTGTTGACGCTGAAGACCGTCCCCAGTCCAGAACTCCCTCCAAACCTGCATATGCCGTAGAATTTCCCTCCCAGTTCCAACAAGCCTGTACTGGGACCGCCCCCATCGTCCCCGGAACCAAACACATGGAGAGGATACAGGACGCCGAACGACACCCGGATGCTGTTCGTGAGGGAGATGGGACCGTTAGTCCCCATGGCATAAGCGGATAGGATGTTGGTGCCCGTGGTATAGGTCACCGATGCCGACCAGTTACTCCACCCGTCCGTCGTGGACGCAAGCGTCCAACTGCCTCCATTGAACGAATAGTACACGCCGGTCACCGGCGAGATTGCCGTGACTATGCCCTGGACGGTCCCCCCGGCATCAAGGGCCAGGCTGTCGGTTGCGGGCGTCGTGATGATCACATCGGCCAGCGGCAATACGGGGATCGCCAACGAGTAAACCGATCCATTGCCATGGGTACCCCCGGAAAAAGTGGTGCCATACAGCAACCCCTCTGCCGACAGACTCAGCGCACCTTGCGGACTGCCCCCGTTATCCCCCCCTGTAAACTGATACAGATCCCTGAAGTCGGAGCCATCCAGGTTGACCTGAAAAATAACCCCTTGTCCTGCCCCTCCCCCGGAACTGGCGGTGCCAAAGGCGACGGCGTGCAATGCATTGGTATAGACCGCCAGTCTGCCTGCCGGACTCTGTCCATCCCCCCAGGTAAAGTCATGCAGATCCACGTATCCGGTCCCGTCCACATTGACCGAGAACACTACCCCGCACCCGTTCGCTCCGCCGGATGAGGTGGTACCACTCAACGTTCCGCCTGACAATACCACCCCCCCAAGAGGATTCGCACCATCCGTACCGTTGAAACTGTGAAGATTGGTACAACCGCTTCCGTCCGTTCCGATCGCGAATAGATTACCACTTGAGTTATCCCCGCCGTTTTGTGTGACGCCATAGAGCGTGCTTCCATCCAACACCATTTCCCCTATCGGATTCTGCCCGTCAACGCCGGAAAAATCATGCAGATCCACGTATCCGGTCCCATCCACATTGACCGAGAACACCACCCCGTACCAGTTCGCACCGCCGGATGAGGCGGTGCCATACAACACTCCGCCCGATAACACCAATCCACCAAGAGGATTCGCGCCATCCGAGCCGCTGAAACTGAAAAGATTGGTGTAGCCGGTTCCGTCCGTGCCAATCGCGAACACGGTGCCGTTGTAGCTATCCCCACCGTTTTGTGTAACACCATAGAGCGTGCTGCCAGACACCAGCAGTTGCCCTGCAGGTTGGGCGCCATCGGCACCGCTGAACGCGTGCAGGACGGTGAATCCTGACCCATCCGGATTTACCGAGAAGATTGTTCCGCAGGTGTAATCGCCACCTTGACTGGTTGTCCCGTACAACTTGGTGCCCGCTAGCGTCAAGCCGGCCACAGGATACTGTCCCGCAGCATCACTGAAACTATAGAGATTTGTTAAGTCCTGCCCCTGAACCCCTTGAATCGCGCACAACAGGACGAACAACATCAGTCGTTGAAGTGGATTCATTTGCCGGGGCTCCTGTGGGGTTAATTTCGAAAATAACGCCTCCGTCTCATCAATGTCAAGAAATTCAAATGTGAATTGGTATGCCCTGCTATTGAATATCGGTCAATGAGGTGCCGTATCCACGACCCTCTGAATCCCGGAGCATTACGAGCCAGATGCGATCGACGCTAAACAATCGACGAACGGCGGCAAGCAGGGACATTATCTACACCTGTTCCAACCTTCCATTCTTGATCCAGATCAAGAAAACAGAAAATACCCAAAACCGCGTTACATGCCAACAGGATGAGCTCTTGCTGCCTTTTACCGGCACATACAACCGCGCCAACCCGGAAAACATGTGGACAACCCAAGTCTACAATCATATACGCCTTGGCAACTACTGCGCCGCGGGTAAACGCTACAACATCGGGGCAAGGATAAATAAACGGGCATGTTCACGTAGTGCCAGAAAAGAGACAAGGTATATGGCGAGGAAAGTTGATGGAACAAAAACGGGGAATGTGGCTATGAAATCTATTTTTTTTCAATCGCTTACCGCGCAGCGTGAAACCCCGCCGATCCACCTCCGCGCCGCCCGCGTGACGACGCCTGCCCGCATTTTCTGCGCCGTCCTCGTGGCCTTGTGCGGCATGGCGTCCACTCTGTCGGCGGCGACGTTCGGACTTTTCGATTATATCGACAACGGGACTAGTATCACCATCGTCGGCTATCCAACTTATGCCACTGGCGCGGTTGATATTCCAGCGACCATTGATGGCAAGCCGGTCACCATGATCGGCGGGTTTGGGTTCCTTAACTGCAGCAAACTGACCAGCATCACTATCCCCAATAGCGTCACCAGCATCGGGATTAACGGGTATGGGTTCCAATACTGCACCGGCCTGACGAACGTGACGATCTCCACCAGCCTCACCTCCATCAGTGAAGCAACGTTTGAGGGTTGCAGCAGCCTGACGAGCGTGACGATCCCCTCCAGCGTCAAGGCCATCGAGGCCTATGCGTTCGATGGTTGCAGCAACCTGACGAGCGTGACGATCCCCTCCAGCGTCACCCGCATCGACAACGATGCGTTCGATGGTTGCCTCAGCCTGACGAGCGTGACGATCCCCTCTAGCGTCACCTCCATCGGCAAGAGAGCGTTCAAGTATTGCACCAGCCTGACGAGCGTGACGATCCCCTCCAGCGTCCTTATTATCTCGGATGAAACGTTCTATTATTGCCTCAGCCTGACGAGCGTGACGATCCCCTCCAGCATCACCTCCATCGGCAATAGTGCGTTCACGTATTGCACCAGCCTGACGAGCGTGACGATCCCATCCAGCGTCACCTCCATCGGCAAGAGTGCGTTCGCGTATTGCAGCAGCCTGACGAGCGTGACGATCCCGACCAGCGTCCTTATTATCTGGGATCAAACGTTCGCGTATTGCACCAGCCTGACGAGCGTGACGATCCCTTCCGACATCGGCTACAGAGCGTTCTATGGATGCGGCATGCTTGAGAGCGTGACGATCTTTCCCGGCACCACCACCGCCAGCCCCCCCACCGGTCTGGAGCAGTTCGGTAATTGCAGGAACCTGAAGAGCGTGGTGTTCGCTTTCGGCATCACCAGCATCGGAGATGCGTTTCAATACTGCTCGAGCCTGACCAGCGTCACGATCCCGACCAGCGTCACCTCCATCGGGGCCAGTGCGTTCGCGTATTGCAGCAGCCTGGCGAGCGTGACGATCCCGGGCAGCGTCACCAACATCGGAAGCTTTGCGTTTAACTCCTGCACTCGCCTGACGAGCGTCACGATCCGAGAAGGCGTCACCAGCATCGGTGCAAATGCGTTCGGAAATTGCACTGGCCTGACCAGCGTCACGATCCCTTCCAGCGTCAACAGCATCGGCCTGGGTGCGTTCTATCTTTGCAACCTGACCAGCGTCACGATCCCAGAAGGCGTCACCAACATCGGCATGGGTGCGTTCTATTATTCCGGCCTGACCAGCGTCACGATCCCCTCCAGCGTCAAGGCCATCGAGGCCTATGCGTTCTATTTTTGCAACCTGACCAACGTCACGATCCCAGAAGGCGTCACCAGCATCGGGACAAATGCGTTCGCTGGTTGCCCTGGCCTGCAGGTCGCAAGATTCATGGGCAGTGCGCCAGCGATGGGCGTAGGCGTCTTTAGCAACACGGCTCCTAATTTCACCGTGTATTACTTCAACTTCAATGCAGGAACCGGCTTCACCTCGCCGACGTGGCAGGGATATAGGAGCGTCAGTGTGTCCCCGGCCGATTTGGCTAATTTGACGCTGAGTTCCGGAACGCTGAACCCGGCCTTTGATCCGGCGATTACCAATTATACCGCCAGTGTGCCCAATGCAGTGTCATCTGGCACCGTGACTCCGACGACCTTGACCGACGTGGCAAGCGTCAGCGTCAATGGAACACCCGTAACCTCGGGCAGCGCCAGCCAGTCCATCCCCTTGTCGGTTGGGTCCAACACGATCAGCACCGTGGTGACCGCGCAGGATGGAGTGTCCACTAAGACCTACAGTGTCACGGTGACGAGAACTTCAACGGTTTCCACCCTCTCGGGCCTTGCACTGAGCGCGGGAACACTGAGCCCGACGTTTGCAGCGGCGAGCACCAACTACACGGCCAGCGTCCCGAATACCAACTCCGCCATCACGGTGACGCCCACGCTGGCTGATGCCACGGCCACGGTGACGGTCAACGGGACGAACGTCGCGTCGGGGGCCGCCAGCGGACCGATCCTGCTGGCCGTAGGAACCAACACGATCACCACCGTGGTCACCGCGCAGGACGGCACCAGCACCACACGCTACACGGTGAAAGTGACGCGGATTTCCAATATCTGCACACTCTCGGGTCTGACCTTAAGCTCCGGAACCTTGAGCCCGACGTTTGCAGCGGCGAGCACCAACTACACGGCCAGCGTCCCGAATAC
>JBAXWB010000016.1 GCA_037128595.1 bacterium | reverse complement strand
ATCATTAGGCACAGGCAGAACTGTATTAGTCTTGCATTTGTTACAATGGAATATCCGCCGAATCGAGTAGCCTGCTTCTCGGGCGGCGAAGCCGTACCGAGAAGCGGGTGGTTCTGCAATTTTATGATGCCCATTTCAGTGCGAGCTTCTTGCCGGAATGAGCACATTCGCGCAGATACAAGTTAATCAGGTTTTGGTACGGCACCCCGGTTTCTTTTGCCAAAGCCTTGAAATATTCAATGACATCAGTCCCCAAACGCATGGTAACCTGTTTCCTGAAAAACTTGGCATACGGATTGCGAACCGAATCCGAAAAATCATATTCCTTTTTCATATTCCCTCCCATATTGTTTGCGTTCATTACGGGTCGCTTTGCGAGCCGAAATTATCCTAATCACCTGATCGCCCTGCCGACACACATGACACACGACCAAAATGCGAAGCGTTGAGCTGAATCCAAGGATGATGAACCGGTCTTCTTCATCCGAATGTTCAGGATCATGCTTCAGTCGGGCATTTTCATCAGCAAACACCGATGTTGCCTCTTCAAATGAGACATGGTGTTTGAGAACATTGGCCTTTGCCTTCTCCTTATCCCAGGCGAATTTAATCTCATCCATATTGATAGCGTATTTCTTATAGCATTATGATTCAAGAAGTTCTTTTCATGCAGAACGTTCACAATCTGGCTGAGGAGCGGAGCGACGATAGCCAGAATTGTGTGGTTCGAGAATCATTTCAAAGAGAGTGAATAAGCTTCGCCACTCCGTATATGACCATAAAAGGTCCCGCAATCTTAAGGGCTGTTCCGTATTTCAGCCGCATTTCATCAAGCCCACCTTTGCCTGAGATGACGCCTGCACCAATTAAATAACACAATACTCCCGCAAGGCAGGTAATCACAGTTTTCACTACCATGTAAACTTCATGGGCAGACATCCCGCATCCCTTCGCAATGGCAGCTACAGCAACTAACACAAGGATTGTAACGGCTATGCTGATCATAGTGGCGTTAAGTTTTGTTTTCATAATATCTTTCTCGAACGTCAGCCTTGATGCGATGAGGAAGCCGCGCCTGGCGCGGGTTCAGAAGTCGAGGCTTTGTTGGCGCCCTTCGCCCGTAAATCCGTTGGAGGCAACCAACAAACGCAGAGGAGGCAAACAGCGATCCCCACGCAACTTACAAGGAGGCCGTTACAGTCGTGACAAATCGCCATCGAGAGCATAGCTGCCTGAGCCGTCCCGAGCGGAGTTGTGGCAAGTACATAGAAAGCTGAACTGAGTTCATTAAACACGTATACGCTGGCCGTCATGAAGATCAACAAAGCGCAGGTGAGTATGGTTCGGGTGGTCCAAGGACTTGTCCGCCCTTGCCTCTTTCTTCGCCACGCACATATGCAAAGGTATATGCTTAGCAGAGGGCCGACAATAACGAGGACGGCCCACGCCGCAAAGACGAGTTGCGGCCACATTGGACCGCCATCGAGAACTATTTCAGTAAGCGCTTGGTCATTCCCCGAAGCGGCCTTTTCAAAAGCAGAAGCTATAATCTCGTTCGTCATGTTTCTTTACGCCAACGTTAGCGTTCAACATCCGAGTGCCCCTCCTGCGGGGCACGAGGTATTGTTGGAACGCCTTGTTCGGCTTTGATCCTATTTTCTTCTGAATTTTCGAACAATGGTTTTCTTTTCGGCGTTCGGGTTTTTCTAACTGCTACTATCGACGTCACGATCGCGACCAAAATGCCGAGAATGAAAATGTTTCGTCCCCAAACTGCTGCTGGTTGGTCGTAGGTGGCAATCTTCCAATTTCTCATGAACAAAACACACCCACCAAACGAACTCAATAAAATGACCAGAATCAGGCAAAGCAAGCCATAGGCGCGCGCACGGATTGCAGAATATATTCCCCAGTAAATTGGGAATATAATGAGGGCCATAATGAGTGCACCTGAATCCATTTATCTTTTCCTTTGGCCGAACGGCGTTTTTGAACCGCGGCGAGCGTGCGAGCCGTCGCGTTCGAAAAACTTGTTGGCGACTTGTTTCCGTGCGTCCTGCTACTTCTTCTCAGAGGAGGGGGCCTTGCTTTTCGCAACCGTCAGTTCTAGCTTCCTCTGATTCATCGTCACGATTGCCACAGGCTTGCCATCCTCGACAAGAGCAGACCCTTTTACTTCGGACCTCCGGAACTCAACGCTAGCAACTTCTTGTTCCTGCTGGTGGGGTCCAGCGAGACCGACACGCATAACTCCATTCGTCGCTAGCACATCGAATGAGAGTCTGTAACTGATCTCAACCGACCCCGCGCTGGATTTCAATGTGGCCGAGAAGGTAACCCTAGGTTCCGGGAGGCTAATACTGAACTCAGGGCCTGAACCCGTGAGGATCAAGGCCAAGGGAGCGCAGTCTAAGTAGTTCCCTTGGAGTTGTATGGTGTAGTTCTCATTCATCCCCTGGACAGCGGGAATCTTGTCGGCACCCTGCACCTTGTCCAGAGCCATGCACTGCACTGCCACACAAACACCTACTGCCACAAACACCATCATCAATCGTACCTTCGTCATACCATCTCCTTTCATTTTCTGCCGCCAACATATAGTCTGCGTCATAACAGGATTTCCGATTTCTTTTTCGGAATGGCTTCTGACGCTTCCTTTGTTGTCAGGCACCTGCCCAACTGACTAAGGATGGTAGGTGGCACCCCCATCAAGGTCAAGCCATTCTCCTAACTGCCAGTCTCTCAACCCATAACGAAAACACACCTCGCCAGCCTCCTCTTCTTAAACGGACTAAGTCGGGGCTGGATTCGTGATTTTGCGATGACGCAATTGCTCTTCTGACAGACATTATACGTCGCCATCGAAATTCCGGCGTTTAAAATGCAATAAACGACTAGTTTTGACGTTATACTAGGATATGGAGGCATTATACGTTGTGATGCCTAATGAAAGAAATCAGCATTATACGTCAAGGAGGTTGCATGCAAGCATTTGATCTCGAACCGTTTGCAAGATATATTAAAGAACGTAATTTAGCAAACGAACGCAACATCCCATTCTATGTGCAATGGGTTCAGAGGTTTCTCACGGCGAACTTGCCCGACATTGCTACCTCCGCTCGAGACCGGATTCAGGCGTTCGAAAATCTTTTATCAAAAAACCAGTCCATTCAAGATTGGCAAATCCGGCAGGCGCTCAAGGCCGTCGAGCTGTATGTGAAGGTGTTTGTGCCCTCGGCCAATAAGGAACCAATTAATACGGATGATCAAGAAAAGGCGATTTCCGAAGCTGATCGCATCTATGATCAGATGCGGGAGTTAATTCGAGTCCGCCACTATTCCTACCGAACTGAGCAAACTTACCTCGACTGGGTTCGCCGGTATATGGGTTATGCCTTGAATCGTGATTTGGATTGGCAAAAAGCTGATGCCGCCCGTGCTTTTCTCTCATCCCTGGCCACCCAACAGAACGTGGCGGCATCTACCCAGAACCAGGCTTTCTCGGCATTATTGTTTCTTCTCCGTGAAGTTTTGAAACAGGAAAACCTGGACATGAAGAGTGTCCGGGCAAAGGAAGGATCCCGGCTCCCGCTAGTATTGAGCATCGATGAAGTGCGGGAAGTCATCAAGACGGCTCATCCAGATGATCGCCTTTTACTGCAACTCGCTTATGGCGCCGGATTAAGGGTATCAGAGCTGACCCGCTTAAGGGTCAAGGATTTTGATTTCGCCAACCATTTAATCATTGTCAGGGCCGCCAAAGGGAACAAGGATCGAGGTACCTTGCTGCCCCGCAAACTGGATGAACCCCTTCATGAACAGATCAAGGAGGTGAAGCGGATACACGATCAGGACCTGGCGGCAGGACACGGCGCCGTGTACCTCCCTTTTGCCCTGGACCGGAAATATCCAATGGCCCCGAAAGAATTCGGTTGGCAGTATCTGTTTCCCGCAGGCGATCTTGCGGTCGACCCACGGAGCGGAGTGGTCCGACGCCATCATATCAGTGACCAGGTGCCACAACGGATCATGAGGGATGCCGTCAGGAAGGCCGGAATCGATAAGCCCGCCTCCATTCACTGCCTGCGCCATTCCTTTGCCACCCATATGCTTCTTAAAGGAGTCAATATCCGGGAGGTCCAGAAATACCTAGGCCATGAAAGTGTGGAAACCACCATGATCTACACCCACGTCATCCGGGGCATGGATTCGACGGCGGAGAGCCCGTTGGATGAATTGTAAAAAAAGCCGGTTCGATGAAAAAGACCCGCATATACATGCGCGCGGGCGGGGCTTCCAATAGGCGATGCCGGGGCTAAGCCAGGTATCGCAAACAGCTCCCTGAATCGTTTGCGGCTGAATCCGATCCCCAGTCCAGCTGGCTGGACTTTTCTTAAACCACTCCACACAAGCAACTTACGCTATATATTTTTCTCGCCATATTTGATTTACCAGGTTCAGAGAGTCAAAACCGGCCACTTTCAAGGCGCTTTCATTGGCCCGTATACATGTATGCGTGCGCGGGCCTTCCTGATTTGGCCGGACTGATTGTTCTGAGGAGCGTGAATATCGAATTATCCTGTAAATCCTGTCCATCCATGTTAAATATCCAACTCAGCCAAAGGAGACATCAATACTATGTTTGCAAAACTCACATTTCTCGGAGCGGCGGAAAATGTCACCGGCTCGCGCTATCTGCTGGACATCAACGGAAAGCGGCTGCTCATTGATTGCGGCATGTACCAGGAACGCGCACTGGCTGATCGCAACTGGGGCCCCTTCCCGGTCCCTCCGTCCAGCATTGACACGGTGCTCCTGACCCACGCCCATATTGACCACTGCGGACTTCTTCCCCGATTGGTCCGTGATGGGTTCAAGGGGTCCATTTTCGCGACCGGCCCGACGGCGGAGATCGCTAAAACCGTTCTGATGGATTCCGCGAAAATACAGGCTGAAGATGTGGCCTTCAAAAAGAAGCGCCATGCCAAGGAGCAGCGCCCGAACCCACGGCCCCTGGAGCCGTTGTATACCCTCGCCGATGTGGAGCAGTGTTGCTCGCATTTCTCGCCCGTCCGCTACCGGCAAGTGGTCCCCATTGCGGAGGGGATTGACGCCACCTTCACGGATGCCGGCCATATCCTGGGCTCCGCCTCCATCCAGATCAAAGCCAACGGCCGGTCGATTGTGTTCTCCGGCGATATCGGACGCTGGAACCGGCCCATCCTGGAGGACCCGGATTTCTGTCCCGCCGCCGATTATGTCGTGATGGAATCGACCTACGGTGACCGGCTCCACGAGAACACCGAACTGATCGGCGAGCGACTCTGCCAGATCCTGAAGGATACCGTCCAGCGGGGCGGGAACCTGATCATTCCCACCTTTGCCATCGAACGGGCGCAGGAAGTGCTCTATTACTTGAGCGCATTGCTCAAAGCCAAATGCATTCCCAACATCATCGCGTTTCTGGACAGCCCCATGGCCGTGACGGTGTCTAAAATCTTCGAGAAGAATATGGATATCCTGGACACCGATATGAACCGGCTGGTCCGTGACAAGGAATCCCCCTTTCACTTCCCCGGCCTGGAAATGGTGCAAACGGTTGACGCCTCCAAAGCGATCAACTCCATCAAGGGGACGGTGGTGGTCATGGCCGGCGCCGGAATGTGTACCGGGGGCCGCATCAAGCATCACCTGGCCAACAACCTCAGCCGCTCGGAAAGCACCATTTTATTTGTGGGCTACCAGGCGAACGGCACACTGGGCCGGCTGTTGCTTAACGGCGTCTCGCCCGTCCGGCTTTTTGGTCAGCCACACATCGTGAAGGCCAAACTCGAGCAAATTTCAGGATTTTCCGCACACGGGGATCGCAATGAACTCCTGCAATGGCTGTCCCGGGTAGGCGCTCCAGTACCTCGCAACATTTTCGTCACTCACGGGGAACCTGAAACGGCGCACCATTTTGCGGAAACCCTCCGCCAGGAAAAACGCCTCTCCGCCTCCGTGCCGAAATATGGCGACGTCGCTGAACTGGAGTAATCTTTTACATGTACAGAAGATGATTTTGACATAATGAACAGAATAACCAGAATGGTTGGCGACCCAAGGAACTATTTTGTATATTTTGTTTATTCTGTCTAAGAATTCGGCTTCGTTGAGGCCTAGTGAGGAAGATATAGCACCCGCATGCGCCGTTTCGCCATTATTCTATTTGTCCTGATTGCCGCCTTGCCCTTCCTGTTCATGACGGGCCGACGCAGTTCCTCCCAACCAGTCGCGGTGGCTGGCGAAACCCTTACGATCATTTCGCCCCATCGCCGGGAGGTCCGGCTGGAATATTCACGCGGGTTTACAGAATGGATGCGCACCCGGTATCAGCGGGACGTGGCGATTCAATGGTTGGATGTGGGGGGCGCCTCGAAGATCATGAAGGAACTCGAATCCCGCTTTGCCGCCTCTCCTGACCAACCCGGGGTGGACCTCCTGTTCGGCGGCGGGGTGGCCCCCTACCTCACTGCCATTCAAAAGAACTGGCTGGCCAAAACGGAATTGGATCCTGCCCTCCTGTCCGACATCCCTGCGACCTGTGCCGGCTCCCCGGTCCTGGACCCCGGCCAACGCTGGTATGGCGTCACCCTGAGCAGTTTCGGGATTCTATATAACCGCCCCCTGGTCCAACGCCTTGGGCTGCCGGTCCCCGCTTCCTGGAATGATCTCGCACGCCCGGAGTACTTTTCATGGGTAGGCTCGGGTGACCCCCGCTCCAGCGGATCGGTTCACATGTGTTATGAAATCATCCTCCAATCCTACGGCTTCGAAAAAGGCTGGCCGATCATCGCCCGGATCTGCGCCAACGTGCGGAACTTCGGCGAGGCCGGTGGAACCGTGCCCCGTGAAGTGGCAGCCGGCGATATTGCGGCCGGCATGGTGATCGACCAATATGCCCAGACGGTGATCAAGTCGGTGGGCAATGATGCGCTCGCCCTGGTCTTACCTCAAAAGGAGACCATCATCGGGCCGGATCCCATTGCCATGCTCCGGGGGGCTAAACAGCCCGGACTGGCCAAACTGTTTATGGAATTCACGCTTTCGCCGGCAGGTCAGCGGCTCCTGTATCAACCGGTCGGGGTGAACGGGCAGCAACACAACCTGTATCGCATGCCGGTGCTCAAGGCCCTTTACGCCGACGCGGATGCGCCTAAACCCAATCCCTATGATTTCCCGGCGGGCCTGGCCTATGACAATGAACTGGCGACCCGCCGCTGGAACCTCCTGAATGATCTGATGGGGGTATGGCTGATTGACGCCCATTCCGACCTGAAGGCCGCCTGGCAGCAGTGCCGGACAGGAAATCCGGTCGTCGCCGATGAACTCTGCCGCCCCCCCTTGACTGAGAAAGAGCTGGAAGCTTTGACTCCGGTCTGGAAAGATTCCCGACGTAAACAGGACGTGATGCACCAATGGTCAAACGCCGCCCAAAAGCGCTACAAAATGATACTCAAATGAGCTTTAGCCATCAGAAATTACTCGCCACCGTATTAACGGTCCTATGTCTCCACTGGTCAGGGGCAGCCCAAACGCCGCTCACCCCGGAGTCACAGTCCCCCAACGTCACCCCGGTCATCACTCCGGACACCCCCCCGGTGATCCCGCCGGTTGAAATCGCGCCCGTCATCACCAACGAAGTCCCGGTGGTGACCAATCAGGTTCCGGTCATCAAACCCAAGACGGGCGTCAAGTCAGGCACCTCCAATGTATTGAGTGCCTTCGCGTCAAGTTTTGGCAGCAGCTACAGTGTCTCCGGACGAACCCTCAAGTTCCCCGTCTCGCCCTCCATGGTGCGCAGTACCACCGACTGGCAGCGGAATCTTGATTTCGGCATGAACATGACACGCGGCAACAGCGACACCCTGCGCTATTCGCTGGGAGTCGACACCGTGAAGGAGAAGGACGCCAATACGATCCGACTCCGGGCCCACGGGGCCTATGGTGAAAGCGACGGGACCAAGGACACGGAAAATGCCGCGGCGACCTTGCGCTATGAGCGGCAATTGACCACCACCATGTATGCGCTCGGAACCCTTGACTGGGCGACCGATCCCATGGCCGAGCTGTCTTACCGCTTCACGGGCATTCTCTCACCCGGCGTTCACTTGATCCGCACCAAATCCTCCCTTCTGAATCTTGAAATCGGGGCAGGTTATGTTGAAGAAAAAAAAGACAAGAATGAAGACGGTTACGCGGCAGGACGGACGGCGATTACGGCGGAAAAACTGATGAATGACCATGTGCTGGGTTGGGTCACCGTCGAATATATCCCAAAATTGGCCGATCCCAGTGTGTCTTTCATCAACTCGGAGATCGGTCTTGCCTCCTATATCACCCGCAACCTCAGCCTGAATGTCTGCTATCAGAACCGGTACGACAGCACCCCGAGTGAGGACGTCAAGCCAAGTGACACCATTCTCTCCACCGCGTTAAGTTTGAGTTTTTGAAGCGATTCGGGTATTGAAGTAACCATGCAAACCAAATGGACCGCCGACCGGATCAAGCAGCTCAAGGGGCAAGGCAAAATCTCCTGCCTGACCGCCTATGATTTTACCACCGCAAAATATGTCGATGCGGCCGGCATTCATATGGCCCTGGTCGGCGACTCCCTGGCCAATACCATGCTCGGTCACACGACGACCCTGTCCGTTACCATGGAACAGATGCTGCATCATACAGCGGCCGTGGCGCAAGGCGTCAAAAACGCCCTGATCATTGCCGACATGCCCTTCATGTCCTATCAGATCTCGATTGAGCAAGCGCTTCAAAACGCCGGTCGTTTCCTCAAGGAAGCCGGAGCGGATGCGGTAAAGATTGAGGGCGGAGCCTTCCGCGCACAGACCGCTGCCGCGCTCGTCTCGAATGGCATCCCGGTTCTTGGCCATATCGGATTGACCCCGCAAAGTATCCGGCAGAGCGGCTACAAGGTTCAGGGCCGGCACACCTCCGAGGCGGAACGGCTGATCAACGACGCCAAAGTATTAGAGGAGTCGGGCGTATTCGGCATCGTCATTGAATGTGTGCCCGCCACCCTGGGCGCAACCATCACCAAGTCGGTGCAAGTCCCCACCATCGGCATCGGGGCCGGCCCGGATTGCGATGGGCAGGTGCTGGTTAGCCATGATCTACTGGGCCTGTCGGGAAACACCACCCCAAAGTTCGTGAAACGGTACGCCAATCTGGGCGACCAAATGATCGAGGCCTTCAAAGCGTACAAAGCCGACGTGGAATCAGGCACGTTTCCTTCAAAAGAACACTGCTACTGATATTGAAGGATCTCTAGCCAACGGGTGCCCTTTTCGCCCAATCGCCAGCGCCCGCGATCCTCCACGACCAGCCGGCACCCGTTCCGCCCCAGCACTTTGGCATCCACATTGAGGAGGGCCACTTTACCTGAACCGGCCGACTGCATCTCGTCGGACGTTGCGCTGCGTCCGGATAAAATGGCGCCATTTTCGGAACACATGATCACCAGCCCGCCCCCCTGAAACGGCGCGCCCTCCCACAGGCCGGGGTAACGCCGGAAAAAGTCCAGCGGGCGAGCCACAGGGATCAGGAGCGTGAACGCCCGCGGAACGCCGGATACAAACCCTTTAAACCCTGTTGAGGCTAACCGGTCCACACTTTTAAAAAACTCAAGGGGATTTAAAGCAAAGAGATTTTGCCCATTAAACAGGCCATGGTCCGGCGTCAATTTCTGTGCCCGGAACCACGCCCCAAACCGTTCATTCCCAATCAGCCCGACCTCAAAATGCAAATGGGCGCGAGTCAGCGGAATGGGGTTCGAAGAGGTGTTGCCGAGGGTGCCCAGAAGGCCGCCCGGCTCCACCTTCTGGCCCACCCTCAACTCAGGGGAGATCACGGCCAGGTGGGCATACAGGGTGTAAACCGTACCCAGGGAGTCCTGATGCAGCAGGACCACATAGTTCCCATAGTTCGAATTGCCGGATCTGGAATTAATGTAGCCAACCGTCCCCGCCGCCACGGCATGAACGCTGTCGAGAGGAACCCCGCGGCCCGTGCGCGCCAAAGGGGCAATATCAATCCCCTCATGAAAAGAGGGATACATGTGCGAGCCGATTTTGACGGTCCGGACTGACCCGTAGAGTGCCGACTCAACAGTTCCCGCCGCAGTGGGTTGAAACGTACCGGGAATGGCAGGATCCAGAACGGTCCGGTCCGTCGGCGTGACAATATGGCTGAACGGAGGGGCCGCATGAACCGAACCTGACAGAATAAACAGAATGCACAAAATGAGTTTGTAAATTCTGTTCATTCTGTCAGTTCCTACCTCATGCAAAATCAGGTGCATAAAAAAAACCGACAAAGCCCTTGTGAGGCGATGCCGGTTAAATGGGTAATCAACGTCTTACTTTTTGATCTTCTTCGGTGCCTTAAGCATGATCCGGACCGCGGATGCGTCCATCTTCTTGACTTTATCAGCATCCACGCCAAGACCGATCAAACGCTTGCGCTGAACTTTCTCACGACGCTTCTTGTCAGACGGCCCTTTAACAGGACGCCCCGCACGGGTATCTCCACCTTTTCCAGCCATAGTTACATCCTCTCTCTAAATACGTTGCTAATTCACCAATGAATAGGCATCAAGGGCGCACAAGATGCCGTGAAACCCCCTGCAAGTCAATATCATTCCTGCGCCGTCTCCTGTACCAAATGAACAAGCGGTACTGGCGAACTCCCTTTCGCTCAGTACCGCTCTTTCCTCAGGGGGAGAGGAATTTAAGCAGACTCTGCAAGATGAGCAATTTGCTACCAACATTTCCTGGCCGGAAGCCGGCCTTGGCTTTGCTACACCCTTCTCTCCCCACAGCGCCATTATACAAAAAACCAAACGCCGCGACAAGTCACAGCGTAACAATAATCAACATTTCTTAAAGCAATGCCGCTGCAAGTTTAGTATTATAAACAGGATGCAATATCAGTCACAGATCAAGCTGACGCGGGCCATCCTGATGACCGGTTTGCTGATGGTTGCGGGGTGGTGGTTTTTCCGTGCCATCGGGCCATCCGAAAAAACCATTCCCCTTAACACCGTTCAGTCTGCGCCGGGACTAGATCAAGCCCTTACCCCTCGGCCCGCGTCACCCCCGCTCCCGTCCGGCACTGTCACCCATTCGCCGCTACCTGGCCGCTCTATGCCGACCATTCCTTCTGCCTCCGCGCCACCTCCGGGCACGCCGGACGACCCCACTAAAGGCATGCCCGTCCTGCAACTCTCCGAAACGCCCGAGCCAGCCCACCCTGATCTGACAAAACGGGTTCGAATTGTCCGTGCCCATTTCAAATATCCACTCTGGCGAGTCGAGGAGTTGGTTGTGAAGGCCCAACCTGGAACCCCGGAAACCATCCAGTCACGCACGATCATGATCGCGGATCATGTGATGATCCGGTTGCATCCCGATGTTGACCGGATGAAACTGGAGTCCCTGGTGCAGGAGGAAGGACTGTTCATCCGCAAGGCCATGAAAATGCCCGGGTGCTACCTCATCAGTAGCCCTGACGAATCCCTCGCGGCGCTCCCCCATCTGATGACCCTCCTGGGCCGGGAAAAAGAGCTCATCCGGTATGTGGAACCGGATTATGTGGTGCGTTCCCAGCTGACCACTCCGAATGACCCCTATTACGGCCTGTTATGGGGCCTCAATAACAACTCAACCCCTGCGGCCGATATCTCCGCGCCCCAGATCTGGGATCTGACCACCGGTGACAAGCAGGTGATCATCGGCGGCATTGATACCGGCATCGATTACACGCATCCCGACCTGGTCTCCAATATCTGGCACAATGTGGCCGATCCCGTCAACGGAGTGGATGATGACGGGAACGGTTATATCGATGATACCACCGGCTGGAATTTTTCCGCTGATAACAATGACCCCATGGACGGCCAGGGTCACGGCACCCATACCGCCGGCACCATCGGCGCCACGGGCAATAACGGGATCGGAGTGGTGGGTGTCAACTGGCACTGCCAACTCATGCCCCTGAAATTCCTGGACAATACGGGGAGCGGGGTGACCTCCGACGCCACCGATGCACTGCACTATGTCGCCGATTTACGGCGGCGTGGCGTCAACATCCGGATCACCAACAACAGCTGGGGCGGCGGCGGCTACAGCACCGCGTTTCAGGAGGCTTTGCAAGAAAATGAATCGCTGGGCATTTTGTTCATGGCCGCCGCAGGTAATGCATTGCCGGGCTATCCCCCCAATAATAACGACCTGACTCCCTTCTACCCGTCCAGCTACGGAAACGCGAATGTCATCGCCATCGCCGCAACGGACTCCCAGGATGCGCTGGCCTATTTCTCATTCTATGGGGCCAGAACCGTCCACCTCGCCGCGCCCGGAAATTATATATACAGCACCCTCAACGGGGCACGGTATGGCACCATGAGTGGAACCTCCATGGCAACCCCTCATGTTTCCGGCGTGGCCGCCCTGCTATGGAGCCTCTGGCCCACGGCCCGTGCAGAAGACATCAAGGATGCCATCCTGAAGGGGGTGGACGTGATTCCCGCCCTGGCCGGAAAGACCATCACGGGGGGACGGCTGAATGCCCGGAAAGCCGCTGATGCGCTGTTCCGCATCGTCCACATCCCTGCCGGAAATGCCTTCAATACCGGAAGCGGCTACCCCATTGACTTCGAAATCGGACCTACGGTCTTGACGGATACCAACCGGATTTTCGTATTCTGGGCAGCCAATGGCTCCACCAATTTCAACACCATGACCGGAAGCCACATGAGCAACTCCTCGTACCGCGTCCTCATTCCCGAACAGGCGGAAGGCACAACGCTCAATTATTGGATTCAGGCGGCCGCCACCAACGGGATGGTCGTCCAGCTCCCCACCAATGCCCCAACCCACACCTATGGATTCGTCATTGTCCCTCCCATGAGCCTCACCGTCACCGGCCTCCCCTCACTCATTTCCCACCCCTCCCCGGATTATGGGGCACACCTGTATCCCTCAGGAAGAGTGATACAGGCCAGTGTGCCGGTTTCAACTCCTCCAACCAACGGAGTGCGTTGGGCCTGCTATGGCTGGATTGGAACAGGAAGCCTGCCTTCGAGCGGGACCAGTAATGCCGTCACGTTTACCCTGACCGCCCCCTCTACCTTGACCTGGACATGGCAGACGGAATGCGCCCTGACCCACACGTCCCTCTACACCCGCATGAACACCACCGTCTGGTGGGCTGAAGGGAGTTTGGCCACGTCACTCCCCGCCCCTGCCTCCGTCTACATCGGGGGCGTGATTCACCGGTTTTCCGGTTGGAATCTGGATGGACTCCGTCAGCCTGATGCCACCCAGCCCACGATCAATCCCCTGACGGGCATTCTGATGAATACCCCGCACCTGGTCACCTCGCTGTATATCCCGGAAGCGCTGGATAGCGATACCAATGGCCTCAGCGACTGGTGGGAGTGGCTCTACTTCGGCCGGCTCTCTTCCTCGCCCCAGGCTGATCCCGATGGCGATGGGTTCGATAATCTGAGTGAACTGATCGATCAAACCAATCCCGCTGACCCCGACTCGTTCCCCCGGCCTCCCCTTATCATGCATGTCCCGCTGGACAGCGCGCAACCGTTCCCCGCACCGTATACTGTTTCGGCCACGATCACGGATAATTGTCAGGTGGTGTCCGCCTCCCTGCTCTGGAGTCGCAATGGCGGGCTGGTCGCCAACACTTCCATGCAGGCGGGCACCAGCAATCTTTATACCGCCACCCTCCCCGCGCCCGGCACCAATGGGGACCGCTTTGTCTATTCGATCATTGCCCGGGACCGGCAGGCCGCCTCCACCAACGGACCCCACACCCTGTTCCCAAGTTATCCGGAAATCTCATCAACCCCGTCCGGCTACGAGTGCCGGTTGCTCCCCGAGACCGTGTCCAATCTGACGCTGACCGTCACCAACTCAGGCGTGGGGGCCTGGCAGGGAACCGCCTCCCTTTTATGGGGCGGGTTCAGCAATGATGTTGAAAGCGGAGCCGTAAACTGGACTCACTCGGGAGCCAATGATTTATGGTGCCTCTCGACCAATCTCTCAAAGTCCGGATCCCACGCGTGGTATTGTGGCGATCCCGTCACCCTGAGTTATACGTGGAGTATGCATGCCAAACTCGACACCACCCGCTTCTTCGTCCAACCGGGCGCCCAGTTGACCTTCTGGCAATGGCTGGATTGCGAAATTGATATGGATGCCCCCGACGAGCGCTGCTGGGATGGAGGCCTGGTAGAGATTTCAACCAATAACGGGGTTTCATTTTTTCAGATTTTCCCCCTCGGCGGGTATCCCTACCGGATTTCCGGGTGGTCGGCATCGCCCTGGCTGGACGGGACCCCTTGTTTTTCAGGGGATGGCTCCGCCTGGAGTCAACCGACGTTCGACCTTTCGCCCTTTGCCGGATGCACCGCCATGATCCGCTTCCATTTCGGTTCGGATGATAATACCCAGGCAACCGGGTGGGTCATCGATGACATTATCGTCACCCCCACAGTCCCACCCCAGTCCTGGTTGTCCCTGATCAGTAACAACCAAACCGCTGCCCCGCATCAGATTTCCGCCCTGCCCCTTGCGACCTTGAACAGCGCCGGCCTTTCAACCGGTGATCGCACCGCCGTTATTCAAGTCACCGGCAACACCATCACCAACACGATGATGTTGCTACCGGTCACACTGAAGGTCCGCTCCCCGGCCACCTTGACGTGGGCTGACGCAGCGCAAACCTCGACGAACGGGACCGGCCTGGTCACCTTGAACACCCGCCTGCGTGATGCCGATGGCGACCCCTGTTTGGCCACCTTCGAGTGGAGCACCACTCCCGGGGTATGGAGCAATACCACGCTCACCTCCGTTCAGGCCGAAGTGGGCCCGGCGTTCCTGACAGGCATCGAAGGGCTACCGCTCTCCAACCTGCTGACCCGCAGCCAGGCCGGCCTGGTCACTAATGTCATCCTCTCCACCTGGAACTCACAAGCTGCGGGGACGGCCCTGCTCTTCTCCAGTAACACCTGGGTTCGCGCCCGTACCTGGGATGGACTGTTCTGGAGCCTGTGGGTGACCAGCCAGCCGTTCATGGTCGATAATGAGGTGCCCCCCACCCCGGCGCATCTCATGTCCCTTGTCCATCAGACCAATGCCTGGTCGAAAAATCCGGTCATGAGTTTACGCTGGGATGCCACCCAGGAGCCCCGTGGCAGCGGCGTCACTCATTACGAGTATGGCACCACCACGAATCCCCCGACCCTCAGCGCTGCCAGTACCACCACCGGTCGGACCGGGTATCCGCCTCCTCTTGGTGATGGCACCCATCACTGGGCCTGGGTGCGCGCCGGGGATCAGATGGGGAATCTCAGCAGCCCGGCCTTTTATGGCCCCTGCTGGATTGACGTCACCCCTCCCTCTGCCGCCCAGGCGTCCGTCGTCCTCAGCCTGAGCCCGTTTGGCAACTATGTGATCGGGTCCAACTCAGTGACCGGAACCTGGTCCGGCTTTAACGACGGAGCCGGCTCGGGCATCCTGGGCTACTATTACGCACCGACTAACGCGGGGGGCACCACCCGAGGGACCTGGACGACCACCCCTCAGGGCTGGCTCACCAACCTGCAACTGGACCGGACGAACACCCTCTACGTCTGGGCCAAGGATCAAACCGGCTGGCTGGGGCCGGCGGCCTGCGCCGCGTTCATGGCGCTTTCGGCAAATGGCGACTGGGACCATGATGAGGTCTTGAATTGGCAGGAGGATATTTCAGGAACCGACGCCCTGCGTGCGGGAAGCGTCTTGCAACTCGGCGTGGCCGGTACCGACCCCCAGGCACCCGGCAGCTTCACCTTACGCTGGCCCGGCCTCACGAACCGGCACTACACGATTGCGTATAAAGACACACTGGCCCCCGGCGGGAGTTGGATCAACCTGCCCGGTGCCACCGCGCTTCCGGGTACGACGGGCATCATGAGCTTTACGGACACCACGATGACCCACCCGACCCGGTTCTACCGGATCTCAGTGACCGCGCCGTAAGGTACTGCCCCAGCGTGGAACGCCCGTGCCGGCTTTAATCCAACCCGAAATCAGTTTCCGCAGAGGCCAGGGCTCAAGATGATGTCGCCCCAGTCCGGACAGGGGAATCCATTTGAAGCGAATCCAATCTTCGCAGGCTTCAGGAATATGATCGGGTGATAAGGCGGGAATGGTCATGGCGAAGACGAGATTGATTTCACAATGGCGCTCCCCTTTTTGAATAAAGGTATGCTCCACCGCCCCGAGGAACTCCTTCACCCCGGCTTTAACCCCCAACTCCTCCTTGATTTCACGCGTCAAGGCCACCGCCGCCTCCTCATGCCACTCCACATGTCCGCCGGGAAGATACGTGTTGGCCGCCCCCTTGCTCTGACACACCAGCAATTTCCCCTGCTGCACACACACGCCCCGTACTAGAATTTCAATATGTTTAAAATGTTTCATAATCAATTTTTCCATATGGAGGGTTTTGCTCCGTCAAAACCACTGTAGCAGGCGGCGCCGACAGAGCGGCGCCCTCCATTTCAGATACTTTCAGTTAGAATAACCTCCCCCGCCAGAAACAACGATCCGGCGATACACACCGCCCCCTCGTTTTCCGTAGCCCAAGCCCTCGCCTGGCGCAACGCTTCTGGCAAGGAACTGGTCCCCGCTTCCCAACCCTCGGTACGGGCAATCTGCAATAATTTCACCGGGCTCGCATTACGTTCAGAGTTGATGGGAACGATCCAGCAGCGCTTGATCGACGCCCCCATGGCCTTGGCAAACCCGAGCGCATCCTTGTCATCACACATCCCCCAGATGAGCGCCACCTTCTTTTTCTTGAACAACTCCTTCAGCGTGAGCGCCAGGGCATGGGCGCCATCCGGATTGTGCGCGCCATCCAGAATGGTCGGGGGCTCCTGCGCCAGAACCTGCAGCCGGCCCGGCCAGCTGGCGGCAGCCAGACCTGAACGGATCACCTCCAGCGGCAGCTTGAGCGGACTACAGGTGGCCAGTGTCTCCAGGGTGGCAATGACCGTGGCGATATTTTCAAGCTGATGCTTACCCAAAAACTTGATTAAAACCGTCCCGTAATCCACATCCCCGCTGGTAATCGACACCTTCTGACCTGAGAGCGCCTGGGCCACCCGCCTCACGGAAACGGACTCTGTGACATCAATAAAGGGCGAACGCTTAGCCACCGCCATGGCGTGAATGACCGCCTTGGCGTCATCCGGGGTGGCCCCGCAAATGACCGGCCGGGCTGGTTTGATAATCCCGGCCTTTTCAGCGGCAATGGCCGCCAGGGTCGTCCCCAGATAGGCCGTGTGATCCAGTCCGATCCGGGTAATGACCGAGACCAGTGGCATGACGACATTGGTAGAATCCAGACGCCCGCCCATGCCGGTCTCAACGACGGCCACCTGGACAGCGGTTCGCTTGAAATGCTCAAAGGCCAGGGCGGTCGTGAATTCAAAGAAGGTCACCTCGCGGCCCGGCGTCGACACTGCCGCGGCATGCGCCTCCATCTCCTCAAACAACGCGGCCAGTTCCGGATCACTGATCTCGACGCCATTCACCTTTATCCGCTCATTGAACCGGATCAGGTGAGGCGAGGTATAAAGCCCGACGCGCAACCCTGCCTGACGCAAGACCGATTCCAGCATGGCGCAAACCGACCCCTTGCCATTGGTCCCCGCCACATGGATGGTGACAAACGCCTGATGCGGATTCCCCAGCCGGTTCAGCAAGTCAATCGTCACCTCAAGCCCCGGCTTGATGCCAAAGGTGCGCAAGGCATACAACCGTTCAAGAGATGTCGTTAAATTTCGACTCATCCATTCCTCATTCCTGATGGCGTCATTCTGGCTAAAAAGCCCGTACGCATCCAGACGCGCGGGCCTTCAGAAACGTGCTAAAGCTGTATTCATAAGCTTTAGCACCGTTTCGATCAAATTGAATTACTTGCCCGGGGTAACGGCCTTGAAGGAGTCGCCGAAGCGGATTTCATCAAAGGCTGAACTGCCGGGAGCGCCGCCCCAGATGACCAGACCCCGAAAGTTCAACTTGCGGCCCTTCTCGCTGGTGTACTCGGCGGACGGTATGACCGGCGCCTGGTTGCCCAACGGCGGATTCACAAAGAGCGATACCCCGTCTTTTTGGCCGAAGGTGAGGCGGGCCACCATGAGGACTGTCTTGCCGGGCTCGACCGGGACCTCCGTCGGAATGGCGACCCACTCCTTGTTTTCAGGGTTGCGTACCTGCAAAGACCAGAAACGGGGAGCGTCCCTCTTATCCAGACCGTTGAAGCCGAAGCGGACCGTCGCAAACTCCTGTTGATAGAACTCGCCGGTCCCGAGCGTGACCACGGCTTCATTGGTGTCATTTGTCTCCTTGCGGACGAGAAAGCTCAGCCAGACCGTCGTCCCGCTAAGCCCCACCAACACCGGCGGGAATCTCGACCCCGACGTCGCCCGACCGCTCCAGATCCGAGACTGTGATCAGGAAGCCCGTGCCGCCCAGTTCAATGGATCGCTCGACTTGCACCGTGCCGCCCACCAGCCCGGTGACCTTGATCTTGTCCGGCGTAAGGCCACTCAGGGGGCGATCAAAAAGTGCCAGGAAGCGCACCACCGGGTAGCGGGTAATCCGGGGCTGGTCAAGCGCCGGACCTATGGTACCGCTCGGACTCTTCGGCAGTCCCAGGGTGGAGGTGCCTTGGGCCATCCCACCCGTTAGTCCGGGGCAGAGGAGTCCGCAGAGAAAAGCAGGGATAAGGCGCAACGCGCAGGTATAGAGGTCGTTTTTCACAGGGAATACACCTTAGCAATAATCCTGACGCAGTTCAGCAAAGTTAATGAATTGACCCGGATCTCTTTATCCGTGACATCAGGAGAATCCATGGCTAGATTATTTCACCGAATTTTATGAGTAACACACCGCCATCATCACCTGTCATTTTATTGCCGCCGGATTACCACACGCATACCGTCCTGTGCAAGCATGCCACAGGTACGCCGCAGGAGTTCCGGCAGAAAGCTCAGGAGCTCGGACTCGCTGAATTGTGTTTTACCGATCACTGCCCGGAACCCTCCGGCTATGATCCCAAATACCGGATGGTGCTGGAAGAGATCCCGGACTATTATGACCTGGTCCGTCCCCTTCAAGATGGAGGCTCCCCAGCCGTCCTGCTGGGCTTGGAAGCTGATTTCTTCCCCGGCTGTGAATCCTTTCTCACGGGATTTCTGCCCGCCCAGCCACTGGACCTCGTGATGGGCTCCGTGCACTACATCAAGGAGTGGGGGTTCGATAATCCGGACTACCTGAAAACCTGGGCCTCGTCGGATCTCAAGGGGGTGTGGGTGGAGTATTTCAAACTCATCCGGCAACTGGTCGACACCCGCCTGTTTGATGTCATCAGCCACTTTGACCTTCCGAAAAAGTTCGGCCACCGGCTCAGGGATCGCGACATGAAAGAGCTGGTTCAACCGCTGCTGGACCACATCGCCAAAGCCGGTATGGCCTTCGAGATCAACACCTCCGGCTGGCGCCGTCAAGCCGCCGAGTGCTACCCCTCACCGCTCATTCTCAGTCTGGCCGCAGAGCGGGAGATCCCGATCACCTTCGGGTCGGATGCGCACGCTCCCGAAGAGATCGGATTCCGCTTTCCCGAAGCCCTGGCACTGGCCTTGGAAACCGGCTGCAAAACGTCCCTCTGTTTCAAGAACCGGATTCCCACCCGTGTCCCCCTATCAGGATGGAGACAATAATCCCCATGCCCCACAGTCCTGTACACTCCACGCTCGTTGTCGATGGCCACGTCCATATCTATCCGCCCTACGACTGGGCGGCTGCGATCAAGGCGCTGATTGAAAACCTAACCTCCGCCGTTTCACCGCGTGAGCGTCCAAACATCATTCCCATCGGGCTGTTGGCCGAAAGCAAGACCTGCCGCTTTTTCAACGATGTCGTTGAACGCGGGGCACCCTTGACAAAAGGTCCCCTCCAGATCGAGGCGGGCCCGGATGCCGGCAGTCTGATCATTCGTGATGCCGGGGTGGTCAAGGGCTACCTGATTGCCGGACGGCAACTGGTGACCCTTGAAAATCTGGAGGTTCTGGCACTGGGCAAAAATACGGCGATCGCGAATGGGCAACCGCTCGCCGCCACCTTACAGGCCATCTCCGGAGAGGGTGCCGTGCCGGTTCTGAGCTGGTCGCCGGGTAAATGGTTTTTCCGCCGTGGAAAATTAGTGCAATCGACGCTCACCGCCCATGCGCCGGGGAGTTTCCTGCTCGGGGATATCGGACTGCGCCCCACCCTCTGGGCACCCCACCTGATGAAAACGGCCTGCCAGCGGGGGTTCAAGATAATTGGCGGCTCAGATTCCCTGCCCCTGCCCAGTGAAGAGCGCTGGATCGGACGCAACGGTTTCCAGGTGATCGGCGCCTTTGATCCCCAACAGCCGGCGGCCAGCCTTCGCACCCTTCTCCTCGATCCCACCAGCACCTTTCTCCCGGTTGGCCGGCAGAGCTCGCTGTTCGCCTTCGCCACCCGCTGGGGCCGGAATCAGCTTAAGGCCATTATTTAGCCATCGCCAACGGAATCGTGATCGAGACCCGTGTGCCCTGGGCGAGCACGCTTGCCACATCAAATGACCCGCCAATATAGGTGAGCCGCTCCCGCAGGTGAAAGAGGCCGAACCCGCCAGAAAGAGGCGGAAAATGCGATTCACTCGCCGGAAACCCTTTTCCCTGGTCCACGACCGTCAGGCGGATCGACGTTTTATCCGGCTGATCCAACACCACGGATGCCTGCTTGACCCCGGCATGCTTGACCACATTGAACAATAATTCCCGCACCGCCTGAAACAAAAGCGTATTGAGCGAGCCCGGTATGGCCTGAGCGTCATCCCCGGTCACGTTGACCGTCAGTCCATGATGGTCTTTCATCCATTCCGCGAGCCAGCGCAACCCCGGCATGAGGCCCGCTTCAAGCAGCACCGGCGGACACAGGCTCACCGTCAGGGAGCGCGAGGCGGTCATGGCCTCCCCGAGCACCGCCAGGACCGACTTCACCCCCTGGGCGTGTTCGTCCGCTGACATCCGGGTGTCGAGCAAACTGATTTTCATGTTCGCGGCCGCTATATACTGCTGAACGTTGTCATGCAAGATGGAGGCCAGCCGTTTACGCTCCACTTCTTCGGCCTGGGTCAACTCCATGGCCAGTTTCCGGAGTTGAGCCACGCTCTGATCCAGGGCCGCATTCTTCTCGCGCAACGCATCGTCCGCCTCCCGGCGGGCGGTCACATCCTGAATGGTCCCTTGAATCCTGGAGTGTTTGAGGTCCGCCTTACCAATGGCACGAACCCATTTCCACTTCCCTTTGGCGGATATGAATTGCAGCTCAAGATCGAAGGGCTCGCCCTGCTCAATGCAACGCTGAACGGCGGCGGCAATGACCGGCCGGGCCTCATCCGCATAAAAGGAAATCCCGTTTTCCCCGGTCGGCTCAAAGGCCGGCCCGACCTCATGCAGATGATAGACCTCCTTGGTCCACGTCTGTTTTCCGGAGTGAAGATCCAGCTCCCAGCCACCCACTTTGGCCATCCGGCCCATTTCACTCAGCAACGCCTGACTCGACTGAAGTTGATGCAAGCTCTGTTTAAGGGTGGCGTTCGCGGTTTCCAATTCACGGGTACGCTCCTCCACCCGGTGTGCCAGGACCTTCGTAAAGTGCAGCAATGAGGCTTCGGTCGTTTTTCTCTCGGTAATATCACGAAAGATGCCCTGATAACTCCCATCCGGCATCATCTTGCTCCGCATTTCGATATGGACCAATGCCCCGTCGGTGTGAAACAGCTGCCGTTCCCTGATGACGATTTCACCCTTTTGCATCAGGTCAAAGCGCAAGGGATGGCTCGCCAGGCTCTCCGGAGTGAATATCGCCCCATCAATCTTTTTACCGACGAGCTCATCACGTCTCAAGCCGGTCATTTCGCACATGCGCCGGTTGGCATCCGTAATAATGCCCTCAGAAGAACCGACCAGGATGCCATCCACCGCCAGATCAATCAGTTCCCGATAGCGGGTCTCACTCTGTTGCAGGGCTTTTTCGGAGCGTTTCCGCTCGGTCACATCCTGAATGGTCCCGGTCATGATCACCGGAACGCCCGCCTCATCGAATTCAAGATCGCCACACCCATGAACCCAGCGTTCGGCCCCATCGGAGGCCCTGATAATCCGGTACTCTTTGTCGAAGCGCCGGCGTAATCCCAGAACTTCATTTTTAAAATAACTGGTTATCATCGGCCGGTCATCAGGATGAATCAGCGCCTCCCACCCGGCGTTGGTATGAGGATAGTCCGGGGTAATCCCGAAAATATCATCGAGGATAAGAGAGGAGGTGTAACACCCCGTATCAAGTTTCGTGACATACGTGCCCAGACCGGCGATGAGTTGCACCCGGTGGAGGAATTGCTCTTTTTCCCTGATGGCCTGTATAATGTCCTGAGTCATGTCCTTACCATCCGCTACGGCTTCGATGGCGAGCCCCCCTCGCCTGAGGGAGCCGTATTTTCAGTTCGGTCGCGGGCATGCCGTGAATCGCCCCATTCGTGAAACCCGATCACCCGACCGGCCCCCGTGATCCGTCTCTGCAGGCACATCTTGCATTGATCGCGATTTTCGTCAAGACACGGCTTGCCTTCGTAGAGCTGGTAATCCTTACGGAACTCGGTGGGGGTCAGCTGGGGCATGATGACATTGGCGCCATAGGTCAGGCCTTCCTCACGGCCGGTGGCTTTCATCGCCTGCAGCGCGGTCGTAGCGGCGATATTCACGTTCTTCAGCACCAGGCGCGTGACGGCAATCATATTGAGCGCCAGCTGATAAACCTCCCCGTGCCGCGCGGCCATCTCCTTTTCCTGCGCCGCCATGGGCGTCTGCTTGTGGACCAGGTAGGGCCCCATGCCGATCATGTCCACATCCAGTGAGCGGAAAAACAGCACGTCATCCGCCAGATTTTCCAGCGTTTGGCCCGGGAACCCGATCATCACGCCCGTACCCACCTGGAACCCCGTTTCGCGCAGCCATTGCAGGCATTGCACGCGCTGCTCAAAACTCTGGCCGGCGGGATGGAGTTGACGAAACAGATGCGGCGACGTGGACTCGATTCGCAACAGGTAGCGATGCGCCCCCGCCGCCTTGAAACGCGCATACGTCTCCCGCGTCTGCTCCCCCACACAAAGCGTAATTCCCAGGCCGTCGGGCTGCTGCGCCGTCCGCGTCTCCGCGCGGATCCGCCGGACCGCGGTTTCCACAAAGTCGATGAACGCCTCGTCACGCCGCTCTCCTGACTGCAGCACCAGCGACCCGTAGCCCTGCTCCGCACACCAGTGTGCGGCCTGCATCACCTCATCAAGGGTCAGGAAGAAGCGCGTAATCGCCGGGTTGCTCTTGCGGATCCCGCAGTAGTGGCAGTCGCAGACACAGATGTTCGAGAACTCCACCAGCCCGCGGAAGTGAACCGTGTTGCCCACCCAGGCGAAGCACAGCGCTTCCGCCGCCTGGCGCAGGAGTTCAACCTCGTTCGTCTCCCTGCGGCCGAGCAGGAAGGCGATCTCCTCGCGAGTGAATTCCGTCTGTCTGACCAGATCCGCCAGCGACTTCATCATCGCCCTCCCTGACTCTGCCGGAAAATGGCATGGGCCCCGGGAAAGGGGCGCAGGGCGCGCTCAAAAATCCCGAGTGAAAAGGCAATCGCCAGCCCGTAGTTGGTCATGGGAACCCCCGCCTCCTGCGCCACCAGCAGCCGGGAGAGCATCTCGCGCCGGTTCCACATGCAGGCGCCGCAATGAATGATCAGCTTGTACCGGCCCAGGTCGGCAGGAAAGTCGTGACCGCGGGTGTACTCGAACTCCAGCTTGCCGCCCACGTACTGCGTCAGCCAGCGCGGGATCTTGACGGTGCCGATATCCTCGCCGATCGGATGGTGCGAACAGGCCTCGGCGATGAGCACCGGGTCGCCGCTCTTGAGGGTGGCAATCGCCAGTGCCCCCCGCACCATCTCCTCCAGGTCCGCATGGAAGCGCGCAAACAGAATCGAAAAGGAGGTCAGCGGCACCGTCTCAGGCGTATCCGCCGCCACCTTGAGGAAGGCCTGAGAATCCGTCACCACCAGCGCCGGGGGCCGGTTCAACCGGCCCAGCGCCTCACGCAGTTCACGTTCCTTGACCACCATACAGTAGGAATCGTTATCGAGCAGATCCCGGATCGTCTGCACCTGAGGCAGAATCAGCCGCCCCTTGGGGGCCTCCTTGTCCACGGGCACCACCAGCACCGCACACTCCCCGGGGGGCACCAGGTCGCCCGCGATCTTCGGGTTGGAAATAAACGAGTCGGGCGCCGATTCCACCAGAAGCCGCCGCAACGGCGGGATCCCCTCGCCGGTGAGGGCTGAAACGGCCAGACTGCGAATGCCCTCGCCCTGCAACCGGGTCATGAGCTCCGCCGACGCCGGAGTGACATCCGCCTTGTTGAAGATGGCCAGCACCACCACGTGGTTCCGTTTGAGTTCCGCGGCCAGCGTCTGCTCATAGGACCCCCATTGAGCGCCACTGGTGATAATCAGACCCAGATCAGTGCGGGCGAGCACCTGCTTCGTCCGCTGCACCCGCAGCTCGCCCAGCAGGCCTTCATCATCCACCCCCGCAGTATCAATAAAGAGCACCGGCCCCAGGGGCAACAGCTCCATGGGCTTCTCCACCGGGTCGGTGGTGGTGCCGGCCACCGCGGACACGATGGACACCTGCTGACTCGTCAGCGCATTCAGCACACTCGATTTCCCCACATTGCGCCGACCGAAGAGGCCGATGTGCAGGCGATATCCTTTGGGAGTATTATTCATTTTGGTTTTGGATGCCCCAAACGGCAGACGGCCTCGGCTGAGATCAGTTCGGCAAAGGCCTCCGCGGTCAAAAGACCTTTTTCAACCACAAGGTCCTGCAACGACCGCTTGCTTCGGGCGGCTTCGGCAGCCAGGGCCGCCGCCCGCTCATAGCCCAACACCGGGACCAGCGCGGTCGCGGCGGCCACTGTGCCGGCCACATTCGCCCGGCATTTCTCCACACAGGCCTCCATCCCGCGAACGCAGCGCTCTTCGAATAAGGCACAGGCCCGGGTCAGCAGATCCAGGCTCTCAAGCAGGCTATCCGCCATGAGCGGCATCATCGCATTCAACTCGAGACTGCCCAGGGCCGAGGCCATGGCGATCGTGCTGTCATGGCCCAGCACCCGCAACGCGGCCTGCACCACCGCCTCAGGGATCACCGGATTCACCTTGCCTGGCATCATCGAGGACCCCGCCTGCAAGGCGGGCAGACGCACCTCACCCAGCCCGGCATCGGGTCCGCTGGAGAGCAACCTGAGATCATTGGCAATTTTGATGAGCGAGGTCGCACAGGCCTTGAGCATGCCCGAGACCTCCACCAGGACATCTGTATTCTGCGTGGCCTCCACCAGGTTTTCCGCCCGCGCGAAGCCGATCCCCGTCAACTCCCGCAGTTCATCGACCACGCGGAAGATATACTCGCGCGGTGCCCCCAGACCCGTCCCCACCGCCGTGCCGCCCAGATTGACCACGCGCAACCGTTCCTCACATTTATAGAGGCGCCAGCGATCGCGGTTGAACGCCTCGGCGTAGGCCCCCATCTCGCGACCCAACGTGATCAGCACCCCGTCCTGAAACTCTGTGCGCCCCACCTTGACCACCGCCGCAAACGCTTGCTCCTTGGCCTGGAACGCCTCCTGCAGCGACGTCACCCGGACCTCCAGCTCGCGCAGCCGCCAGATCGCGGCCAACCGCAGCGCGGTGGGAAACGTGTCGTTCGTCGACTGATGCAGGTTGAGATCATTCAGCGGTGAAATCACCTCATAGGCGCCCCGTGGGTGACCAAGCAGGTCCAGTGCCCGGTTCGCCAACACCTCATTGACGTTCATGTTGGTGGACGTCCCCGCGCCCCCCTGAAGCGCATCCACACAGATCGACTCCACCAGCCGGCCCTCCATGAGGTCACGGCAGGCGGTCTCCATGGCATCCACGCGGGCCGCATCCGGCCACATCCCCAGGCGGCGGTTGGTGCGCAGGCAGGCGAGCTTCACGGCCCCATAGGCTGCCGCCAGTGCCGGATGCACCGGCCGCCCGCTCAGGGGAAAGTTTTCCAGCGCGCGCAGGGTATGAATTCCATGCAACGCGCCGGCCGGCACCTGCCGCTCACCCAACGAATCGTGTTCGGTTCTCATCAGCAATAGACGTCCCTCTGCCCGGCCTTGACCTGCGTCAGCAGGCCTTCGGCCCGCTCTTTCGCCACCCCGGTCATGCCGCCAATGACTTGATCAATCTGCCGGAATCCCACCTCACGGGTATGCGGCGACGCGTAGTCCAGCAGATATTCCGCAAAGGTGGAAACCGCGTTGGGCCCGCAATGATCCTTGATATCACCGGGCTTGGCCATGTCCATGAAATCCGCCCCCGTTCGCCCGAGCCGGTAACAGCCGGTGCAGAAAGAGGGAATGTAGCCGAGCGACGCCACATCCGTGATCACCTCATCCAGGGAGCGGTGGTCACCTAGCGAGAACTGGCCGTTCACCTCGCCCGAGCTGTCCGTCGAATAGCCGCCCGGATCCGTCCGGCTGCCGGCGGAGATCTGCGAGATGCCCAGGGCAAACCCCTCACGCCGCATCTGCGCGTTTTCGCGGGTGGACATGATGATGCCCGTGTAAGGGACAGCCAGGCGCAGAATGGCCACGATTTTGCGGAAATCGTCATCGGATACCGCGCACGGCGGCTCGATCGACACATCCGATCCGGTGGCCGGCTCCAGTCGCGGGACACTGACCGTGTGCGGACCGACCCCGAATTCCTTTTCAAGATGGCGGATGTGCTGCAGCATGGCCAGCAGTTCGAACTTCCAGTCACACAACCCCAGCAACACCCCGATCCCCACATCATTAATGCCTGCCGTCATCGCCCGGTCAATCCCCGTCACCCGCCAGTCGAAATCCTTTTTGCGGCCCGCGACATGCATCTGACTGTAGGTCGCCCGGTGATACGTCTCCTGGAAAAGCTGATAGGTCCCGATCCGCGCGGCCTTGAGTTGCTTGAACTCGTCGACGGACAGCGGAGCCACGTTCGCATTCACCCGCCGGATCTCGCCCCGGCCGGACTTGACGCTGTAGACGGTTTCAATCGCCTTGAGCACATAGTCAAACCCCTCCTGCGGATAGGATTCGCCCGCCACCACCAGCACGCGCTTGTGGCCCTGCTCCACCAGGGCTTTGACCTCGTGCGCAATCTCCTCCTGGGTCAACGCCCGGCGTTTGATCGCCGTATTTCGGGCACGGAAGGCACAATAGAGACACTCGTTGGCGCATAAGTTCGAGATATACAGCGGAGCAAAAAGAACCAGCCGCTTCCCGTAGATGGTATCCTTGACCTGACTGGCCGTCTGAAACAGTTCATGGGCCAACTCCGGGCTCTGAATGGTCATCAGCACCGCCACGTCTGTATCGGTCAATCCCTGCGCCAGGGCGGCCTTGGCCAATACCTCGCGAACCCTTACCGCATCCTCATGCGGCATCCCCAACAACTGCCGCTCAATGGTGGCTTCGCAAATCAGTCCCTTTACCTTCTGGTTATCGTTCATAGTTCCTCATTTTTTTCGCCGCGTTCAGTACGGAACGCAATGGCGACTATATTAGTATTATTTACCCCTTATGCTCAATCTCAATCGCCCTACCCTACCTGAAATTTATAAAATGCGGCCTCCCACAAACTTGTTCGTGATTTATTTCACGATTAGATGTTGACATATCTCATAAATATGGGATATTTGCAACATAAACAACGAAATGACTTGAGTCGTTCGTGAAATTTATACTGTGAAAGTTATAACGTTAAATAAGTAACGGCTTGTAAAGAAGCAGGAGTGTCGCCAATGAAAAATCAACTATTACGAGGGGTGCCCCAGCCCACCTTACGACGGTTGGCACAGTACCATCACCGGCTGAAACAGATGGAGGCGATGGGCCGCGACACGGTCTCCTGCACGACCCTTGCGGCAGATCTGAAACTGGCGCCGACCCAGATCCGTAAGGATCTGGAATTCACCACGCTCACCGGGCAGGCGGGCGTCGGCTTTGGCCTGGGCGACCTGATTCACTCGATTGAAACGGTGCTGGGCTGGGACAACACGACGGATGCGGTACTGGCCGGGGCGGGTTCGCTGGGAACGGCCCTGCTCGGCTATGAACGCTTCACCCAGATCGGCCTGAATATCATTGCCGGTTTCGAAATTGACAGCAGCAAGGTGGGCCTCAAGATCCATGGTAAAACGATCCTGCCTCTGGACAAGTTGACCAACCTGGTCCAACGGATGAAAATCAAAATCGGCATTCTGACGGTTCCGGCGGAAGTGGCCCAGACCGTCACCAATCTCATGCTCGCGGGCGGAATCCGGGCCATCTGGAATTTCGCGCCGGTGATCCTGGAGGCCCCGGCCGACGTCGTTGTGGAAAATGTATCCCTCGCCTCCAGCTACGCGGTCCTCTCCAACCGCCTGCTGGAAGCCGCAAAAACTCAAACCAATAAGGAAAATAACCTATGACAACCCCGCATAAGAAGTTCGACAAGGTCTGTGGCATCCTGGACCGCTACGAGCGAAAGCCCGCGCAGCTGATCCCGATTCTCCAGGCCGTTCAGGAGGAGTACCGTTACCTGACCGAGGAGATGATGACCTACGTGGCCACGTCACTCGGTCTACCGCCGGCCCGCGTATACGGCGTCGCCACCTTCTACGCGCACTTCGCGCTGGAGCCCAAGGGCAAGCACGTCATCCGGTTGTGCGACGGCACCGCCTGCCATGTGAAAGGCTCCAACCCCATCCTGGAAGCCCTGTGGAAAAAATTAAACCTCTCGGAGCAGAAGAAGACCACCCCGGACATGCTGTTCACGGTGGAAACCGTTTCGTGCCTCGGCGCCTGCGGGCTGGCCCCCGTCATGGTGATCAACGAGGAAGTCTTTGGCCAGGTCACTCCGGAGAAGGCCTGCCAGCTGGTGGACGACATCCGGGCAAAGGAGAAGAAAGTTTAATGAGCACCCTCAATCTTGAACAAACCCGCGAAACCTACGAAACCGCAGCCCGCACGGTCAGCCGCCGCATCATTATCTGCGCCGGTACCGGTTGCATGGCCAATGGAGCCATGAAGGTCTACCACCGTTTTGTTGAGGCCATTGCCAAAGCCGGCATTCCGGTAACCACCGAACTCAAAGCCGAGGACCCCACTCCGGGCAAAACCCTCGTCTCGAGCAGCGGCTGCCAGGGCTTCTGCCAGATGGGCCCGCTGGTCACACTGATCCCCGATAACATCCTCTACACGCGGGTCACCCCCGCGGACGTGGATGAAATCGTCACCAGCACCCTGCTCAACAACCAGCCGGTGGAACGCCTGCTCTTCAAGGATCCGACCTCCGGCCAATTCTGCCGCGGCATGGAATCCATCCCCTTCTATACCCGCCAGAGCCGGTCGACCCTCAAGGCCTGCGGCGCACTGGATCCGGAAGATCTGCGCGAATATATCGCCCAGGGCGGCTACCTGATGGCCCAGAAGGCTTATGCTGAATTTTCAGCAAAATCACTCTGTGATGAAATCCTGCTCTCCGGCCTGCGCGGGCGGGGCGGCGGCGGCTTCCCCACCGGCCGGAAATGGGAGCTGACCCGGATCCAGCCCGGTCCGAAAAAATACGTCATCTGCAACGGGGACGAGGGTGACCCGGGCGCCTTCATGGATCGCAGCGTCATGGAGGGCAACCCCCATAGCGTCATCGAGGGCATGATGATCACCGCCCGGGCCATTGGCGCGGATGAGGGGTACGTCTATGTCCGTGCAGAATACCCGCTGGCCGTCAAGCGCATGCGCAAAGCCATTGCGGCGGCCACCCAGGCGGAACTGCTGGGCGACAATCTCTTCGGGACCGGACAGGCCTTCCGCCTGCATGTCATGGAAGGGGCCGGCGCCTTTGTCTGCGGTGAGGAAACCGCGTTGATTGCCTCCATCGAAGGCAAGCGGGGCATGCCCTCGCCCAAGCCGCCCTTCCCGGCTCAAAGCGGGTTATGGGGTAAACCGACCGTCATCAACAACGTGGAGACCCTGGCCACGGTACCGCTCGTGCTCGCCGCGGGAGCCGCGGAGTACCGGAAGCTCGGTACCGCCGGTTCACCGGGGACCAAGACCTTTGCCCTCACCGGGCATGTCGCCAACACGGGACTGATTGAGGTGCCGTTCGGCAGCACGCTACGCGAGATCATCTTCAACATCGGCGGCGGCGTCACCCACCTGGATGGCACCCCGGATCCGCAGGGGTTCAAGGCCGTGCAGATCGGGGGCCCCTCGGGCGGCTGCCTCACCCGTGACCATCTGGACCTGCCCATGGATTTCGACTCACTCAAGAGCGTGGGCGCCATGATCGGTTCCGGCGGGCTGGTGGTAATGAACCAGAAGACCTGCATGGTCCGTATCGCGCGGTTCTTCATGCAGTTCACCCAGAACGAGTCCTGCGGCAAATGTGTGCTGTGCCGTGAAGGGACGCGCCAGATGCTCGGGATGCTGGACGATATTACCGAGGGCCGGGCCGATGCCGGCACGCTCGAGTTGCTGGAGAAGCTGGCCAATGCCGTTCAGAAAGGGTCGCTCTGCGGACTGGGCAAGACCGCCCCGAGTCCCGTGCTCTCGACCCTGCGCCACTTCCGCGCCGAGTACGAAGCCCATGTGCATGGCAAAAGCTGTCCGGCCGGCGAATGCAAGGCACTCGCCCGCCCGGAGATCATTGCCGCGCTCTGCAAGGGGTGCACCGCCTGCGTCAAGAAATGCCCGGTGAACGCCATCACCGGCGAACGCAAGCAACCGCATACGATTAATGCCGAACTCTGCATCAAGTGCGGAGTCTGTGCGCAAACCTGTAAATTCAACGCCATCACGGGAGTCTGAAATCATGAATGATGCCAATACACTGACCATTGACGGACGGAAAGTCCGGATTGAAAATGAACGCAACCTGCTGGAACTGGTGCGCAAGGCCGACATCGACCTGCCCACCTTCTGTTACCACTCGGACCTGAGCGTCTACGGCGCCTGCCGTCTCTGCCTGGTGCAGGTCGAAGGCCGCGGGATCCAGCCGGCCTGTTCCACTCCGCCCGAGCCGGGCATGAAGGTGAAGACCACCACCGAGGAGATCCGCGAGATCCGCAAGATCTCCGTGGAGCTCCTGCTGGCCAACCACAACAACAGCTGTCCCACCTGTGCCAAAAGCGCGTCCTGCCAGCTCCAGAGCCTGGCCCGCCGCCTCGGTATCGAGAAGGTGCGCTTTAAACCCACCGCCCGGCTGGAACCCATCGACTGCAGTTCCCCCTCGCTGGTTCGCGAACCCTCCAAGTGCATCCTCTGCGGAGACTGCGTGCGGGTCTGTTCCGAAATCCAAGGGATCGGCGCCATCGACTTCGTGCATCGCGGCAGCAAGGCCGCCGTGGTCCCGGCCTTCGGCAAAAACCTGGAAGAGGTCGAATGCGTCAATTGCGGCCAGTGCGCCGCCATCTGCCCGACCGGTGCCTTGCGGCCCAAATCCGAGGTTGATGACGTCTGGAAGGAACTGGACAACCCGAAGAAAAAGGTGGTCGCCCAGATCGCCCCGGCCGTACGCGTGGCCATTGGCGAACTCTTCGGCAAGGAGCCCGGCATGCTGAGCACCGGCCAGATGGTGGCGGCGCTGCGCGCCATGGGCTTTGCGAAAGTGTACGACACCTCGTTCAGCGCGGATCTGACCATCGTGGAGGAGACCGAGGAGTTCCTGCGCCGCACCACCGGTGCGGCCCCCCTGCCCCTCTTCACATCCTGCTGCCCGAGCTGGGTCAAGTTTGCGGAACAATACTACCCGGACCTGCTGCCCAACCTCTCCAGCTGCCGCTCGCCCCAGCAGATGCTGGGTTCAATGGCCAAGAACAACCTGCCCGCACAGCTCGGTGTGGATCGCAAGGACCTGATTATGGTCTCGATCATGCCCTGCACGGCCAAAAAGTTCGAAGCCCGTCGCCCCGAATTCGCGGTCGACAAGGTCCCGGATGTGGATTACGTGATCACCACCCAGGAACTGGCCCACATGATCGAACAGTCGGGTATCCAGTTCGACAAGCTCGAACCGGCGTCCATGGACATGCCCATGGGCTTCAAGACCGGGGCCGGCGTGATCTTCGGCAACGCGGGCGGCGTCAGTGAAGCCGTCCTGCGGTATGCCGCGGAAAAGGTCAGTGGCGTCAAGCTGGACAATCCTGACTTCATCGAAGCACGCGGCGACGAAAGCCGTCGCGAGGTGACCGTGACCCTGGGCGGAAAGCCGCTCAAGCTCATCATCGTCAACGGACTCAAGGCCGCCCGCGCCGTGGCCGAGGAGGTCCGTGCCGGCACCAGCGATGCCAGCTTCATCGAAGTCATGGCCTGCCCCGGCGGTTGCGTGGGCGGGGCCGGACAGCCGGTCTCGCGTGACCCGCTCCACCGCCGCAAGCGGACCCGCGGTCTCTATGATGCGGACAAGATGCTGGAGTTGCACAAGTCCCAGGACAACCACCTGGTGACCCAGGCCTACGCTGACACCCTCGGCGAACCGGGCAGCCACAAGGCGCACGAATTGCTGCACACGCATTACCACAGCCGGCGGCGCATGGACACCGAAGGGGTGACGCTCAACGAGGCGGGCGATACTCCCAAGGTCAGCGTCCAGATCTGCGTGGGCACCAGTTGCTACCTGCGCGGCTCCCAGCAGTTGTTGCAGGCAGTGCTCAAACACATCGAGGATAACCAATTGAAGAGCGACGTGAACGTGGAAGCCACGTTCTGTTTCGAACACTGTGACCGCGGGCCGACGGTCAGTGTGAACGACAAGGTACTCCATAAATGCACGCTGAAAAAAGCCTGTGAGGCGATTGAAAAGGCGATGGCCGGAGCCGCGCAACCGGCCTGACCGCGTCAGACAGAAAGGATCCCATGGTCAGCACAGACAAACCCGGACAGGTCGTCTTCACCAACAAGGCACGATGTCGCGACTGCTACCGCTGTGTCCGCGTCTGTCCGGTGAAGGCCATCCGGATGAAGGAGGGACAGGCCTTTGTGGTCGACGACCTCTGCATCAATTGCGGCACCTGTATCCGCGAATGCCCGCAGGGGGCCAAGACCTTCCGCCAGGATCTGGCGCGGGCCCGCCAGCTGATGGCGGAGAAGACCGGGCACATCGCCGCGAGTGTGGCGCCGGCCTTTGCCGCCGTCTTCTCGGAATGGGAACGGCTCCGCCTGCCCTCGGCCCTGCGGAAACTGGGTTTCACGTTTGTGTCAGAAACGGCCGTAGGGGCCTTTGAGGTAGCCCGCCGCACCGCCGAACTCGCCACCCGGCATCAGGACGAGTCGCGCATCATGACGGCCTGCCCGGCCGTGGTCCGGTATGTGGAGATGTACCGCCCGCACCTGGTGGACCGGCTGCTTCCGGTGGTCTCCCCCATGATCGCCCATGCCCGCCATCTCAAAACCCGGCTGGGTGCCGCCGCGCAAGTCATTTTTATCGGGCCCTGCGTGGCCAAGAAGTTCGAGGCATCACGCCCGGAACTGGCCGGCGCGGTCGACTGCGTCCTCACCTTCCCGGAACTGCGCGATTGGCTGGCGGCGGCCGGCATTGAACTGTCACGCTGCGAGGAGAGCAATTTCGATGAACAGCCTGCGGGCGGAGCCCGGCTCTTTCCCCTGGCCGGGGGCGCCGCTCACACCGGCGGCCTTGAGACCGATGTCCTGAGCCCGCGCGTCATCACCGTCACCGGCGCCGGGGAACTCGGCGATGTCCTGGATACGATCCATGACCCCACCGCCGGCCCCTTCCTGCTGGAGCCACTCTTCTGCCATCAGGGCTGTATCAACGGGCCGGCCCTGGTGGGCGAAGCCGCGCCCGTCTTCACCCGCCGCCAGCAGCTGAGCGCCTATGCCGGCAGCCATCCGGCCAACGGCCCGCGCCCCAACCTGCCGGACGCCCAGCTGGCCACCCTCTTCACGGAAAGCCCGCGCTGGGCCCAGGAGGTACCGGAATCAGAGATCCGCCGGGTCCTCGGCCTCACCGGCAAGACCAGCCCGGAAGAGGAGCTCAATTGCGGGGCCTGCGGCTATGGGTCCTGTCGCGACAAGGCCATTGCAGTGGTCCGCGGCATGGCCGAGGTGGAAATGTGCATCCCCTATATGCGGCGCCTGGCCGAACAACGGCGCGACCGCATCATTGAGACCAGCCCCAACGGCATCATTATCGTGGATGAGCATCTGACGATTCTCAACATGAACCCGGCCTTCCGGAAATTCTTCATGTGCTCCGATGCGGTCTGCGGCAAACCGGTCTCCTATCTCATGGATCCCGAGCCGTTCGAACAGGTGTCCGCCGGCCGCGCCAGCAAACTGGAGACGGTGGTGGAACACAGCAAATACGGGCTGACCTGCCACCAGATCATCTATAGCCTGCCGGAGGACCGGCAGGTCGTGGGGATTTTCGTCAATATCACCAACAGCCGGGACAGCCAGCAGAAACTGGATGCCATGCGCGCCCAGACCGTGCGGCAGGCACAGGACCTTCTGAATCACCAGATCACCATGGCCCAGACGATGGCCAAGTTTCTCGGCGAAAGCACGGCCCATGGCGAGAAACTTGTGGAGAACCTGCGCCGGATCGCCAAGGATGCCCCGGGACCAAAGACTAAATAGGCTGAAGCCCACATGGCCAAAAGCGATATCCATATTGAAACCCAGATTGCACAGACGGCCAAGCATGCCGGGGATGTCTGCGGGGATGTGGTGTTATGTGACCGTGACGAGCATGCCACGCTGCTGCTGCTCTGTGATGGCATCGGCTCAGGCATCCGCGCCAACATTGCCGCCACCCTGTGTGCCGCCCGTCTACGCACGCTGATCCAGAACGGCTTTTCCCTGCGCCACGCCGTCTCCGAGGTGGCCACGACCATGGAGCAGGCCAAACCGGAAGCCACGACCTATTGCGCCTTTACCGCCGCCCGGATCCTGAACGACGGTAATATGACCGCCCTCTCCTACGAAATCCCCCCCCCTCTGCTGTACTCCCGACGGACGACCTCGCCCCTGCCCACCCGTTCCCTTACGGTGGGAAAGGCCCTGTTGCTGGAAACCCATTGCGTCCTGCAACCCGATGAGGCCATTATCCTGGTCAGCGACGGCATTACCCAGGCGGGGATAGGCACCCGCTTCCATCAGGCCTGGGGCGTGGAGGGCGTGGCCCGATTCCTGACCCAGCGTCAACCTGACCACGACACGCTGGAGCAACTCCCCCCCCTCATCATGCAGGAGGCGGTCCGGCTGGGGGATGGCGGCACCACGGATGACCAGACCGTTCTGCTGGCCTCGTGCCGCCCCAGCAAGACCCTCACTATTTTTACCGGCCCGCCCAGTGTGCCACACCAGGATGCCAAAGTCGTTCAACGGTTCCTTGATACGACGGGCTGGAAGGCCATCTGCGGCGGCACCACCGCACGGATCGTCTCGGATTTCACCGGCAAACCCCTGATCCTTGACCAGACGGACGAGAGTCTCATTGCCCCGCCCAGTTCCCGGCTGGAGGGCATTGACCTGCTGACCGAGGGGGCCATGACGCTCAATCAGGTCTACAACATCCTTGATGCCGATCCGGAGACATTTGATGAGGAGAGCGGCGTCACCCAGCTCTTCCACTTTATGAGGGCCGCAGACCGGATCCACTTCATCATGGGCGGCAGCCTCAACCCCGCCTTCAACCACATCAGCTTCAAACAACGCGGCGTATTACCGCGCGCCACCATCGTCCCCCTCCTCGCCGACAAGCTCCGCGCCCAAGGCAAACGCGTGGTCATCGAGCCGGTCTGAATTCGGTGCGACTGCACCATTGACGATCTTCCAAAACCGCATTACTGTTTGAGGTGTCTGGAAAAGAACAGACCACTCAAGCCATCTAAAACAGGAGAACACCATGGGTACCGCAGGAAGACAGATTGTGGGCAAGGATGTGGACAAGATCATCGCCATGCTGAACAAGCTCTATTGTGACGAGTGGCTGGCCTATTACCAGTACTGGCTCGGGGCCAAGGTCGTCAAAGGCCCCATGAAAGATGCCGTGATGGCAGAACTGATCCAGCATGCCGCGGATGAACTCCGCCACGCCGGCCTGGACGCCGACCGGATCATCCAGCTCGGGGGGACCCCCGCCCTCAGCCCGGAAGTCTGGTTGAAACTGACCCATTGCGGTTACGCCGCCCCCAAGGATCCCTACGTCAAGGTGGTCCTCGACCAGAACATCAGCGGCGAACAATGCGCCATCAAGCACTACAATGAACTGCTCAAGTTCAGCCGGGACCGCGATCCCGTGACCTACAACATGGTCCTGCAGATTCTTCAGGACGAGGTGACGCATGAGGAAGACCTGCAGAATCTCATGGAGGACATGGTGATGATGGTCAAGCGTGGTTTGAAATAGGTCCTGATGTCGATTTCAAATCACCCTTTGACACGCTGGGCTCATGGATGGGCGGGTATTCTGCTCGCCGCCATGGCCCTTTTGTTTCTTCGCACGGCTTACCTGATCTGGGTCTGTCCTTACGACCTGGTCCCCGATGAGGCACAATACTGGGATTGGTCCCGGCGCCTCGATTGGTCCTACTACAGCAAGGGCCCGGCCGTCGCCTGGCTGATTGCCGCCAGCGTCCATCTCTTCGGTATCACCGAGTGGGCGGTGCGGCTTCCAGCCGCGCTGGCCTCCTTTGCCGCCAGTCTGTTATTGGCGCGCTTCGCCTGGTCCGCCTCAGGCGGCAACCTCCGGGCCGGCTGGTTTGCCTTCCTCCTGTTCAACCTGATCCCGGTCTTCCAGGGGACCGCCCAATTCATGACCACGGACGGGCTCTACTACGTCTGCTGGATCACGGCCGCCTTCGCAGGTTGGCAGATCTCGAAAAAGCCAACAGCCTCCGCCGCCGGGTTCTTCCTGCTCGGTGCGCTGATTGGACTGGGGATGCTGTGCAAATATACCATGCTGCTGGCATTGCCCGGCATCCTGATCTACCTGTTCCGCCATGGTGTGTACTCACGGACACAGCGGGGGGCCGCCCTGCTGGCCGTCCTCGCGGGAGTGGTCCTGTTCTCCCTTCCCATCACGATCTGGAACGCCCAACGGGACTGGCCCACCCTCGCCCATCTGATCGGCGCCACCCGCCTCCCGGGCGGCGATGCCCCGGCCCACACGGGGTGGCCCTACAATCCCCTCTGGACGCTCTCCTATTTGATCTATCCGTTCGCCATTCTGGCACCCCCGGCGTCCTTCCTGCTGTTCCAGGCCCTGCGCGAAGCTTTCAAACCGCAGCACCGGCAGACGGAATTCAGAAACATCAGCTCCTATTCCCTACACACGGCCATCCCTGTTCTGGTTTTCTACCTGCTGATTTCCTCACGCACCGATGTCAAACTCAACTGGCCGGCGGCCGGATTCACTATTTTCCTGGTTCCCCTGGCCTGTTTTCTGGCCACTCAGCCTAGGCCTGATGCCCTGACCCGCAAGCTCTGGCACTGGACCGCCGGAATCGGGCTCGTAAGTCTTTTCTTTATCGCACTAGGGAAATATCCCATCGCGGCCGTCAATGGGCTCCAGCTCCCCGGCTACACCATTGACACTCGACCGATACTGAAACGCATCACCGGCTTCAAGGAGATTGCCGCCAGTGTGGAACGCGCGGCCGGCGAACTGGCCCGGGACACCGGGAAGGAACCCTTCTATATTGCCTCAACCTATGGCCAGGCGGCCCTGCTGGCCTTTTATGGCAAGGGTCATCCCCGTGTGTGCAGTGCCGACAGCTATATGGGCGGGCGGGAATCCTCTTACGACTACTTCCCTGACACGGATCTCGGGAATCCGCAGCTGCTCGGCAGGCCGGCGATCCTGCTGGGGAATGAGCGCTGGGTATGGGAGAAGGCGCTTTATTTTCAACTCATTGAACGTTCCCGTTTTTACGGCCGGGTCTTTTTTGCCTACGAGTATCGCGGGCCCTGGCGCGAACCCCATACCAAATAGCCTCCCTTCCGCGTTGACTTGAGCCCCTGTCCACCAGTATAAGAACGGAACCGTTTGAGGAGATTGCCCGACTTGCGCATTGTTTCACGATACGTTCGGAATAGTTACCTGGTCACGTTTGTGATGACCCTGCTCGTGCTGACGTTTGTCATGTGCGTCATGGTCCTTTTCCGCATTGCCGATGCCATCGCCATGGGAGGCTCTCTTTATCTGATCGGCAAGATTTTCCTGGCCGGGCTGCCATCCGCTGTCGGCTTCTCCATCCCCTTCAGTGTCATTACCGCCGCGCTTCTGACGTTCGGCAAACTCTCCGCCAACGGCGAAATCACGGCCATGAAAAGCAGTGGCATCCGGATGCTCCAAATCATGCGGCAACCTATCCTCTTTGCCCTCCTGATGTCCGCTGTCTGCCTTTACCTCAATGCCTCCCTGATCCCCGAGAGCACCCATACGCGCCGGGATACCTTGCGCCAGTTAGGCCTGGAATCCCCCCTGCAACTGATTGAAGAAGGACGGCCCATCCGCGATTTTCCAGGGATGACCTTCTACATCGGCAGCAAGCGTGATAATAAGATCGAGGACATCATCATCTATCAGGCCAAACAGAAAACCTCGCCTGCCCGCGAGATCCGGGCACGATCCGGTACCGTTTCTTCCGCCGACGACAAGAAGAGCATCCTGATTGACCTGTATGATGTGCGGATCGATCCCTTTTACGAGGACAAGCCGGGAGCGGGTACCGCCAGCCACTTCCCCTATTCGATTGATCTGTCACGGATGACAGGACAGGATACTTCCAGAAAAATAAAGCGGAAAAGCGACATGACCCTGGACGAAATCATCGAGACCCGCGGCAGTCTCATGCAGTCCTATCCAGAAATGGATGACGCCGGCCTTATCAAGCAGGACATGGCGCTCAAGGTGGAATTCAACAAACGGCTGGTCATGGCCATCTCCTGTTTTGTCTTTGTCCTTTTGGGCGCCCCGCTCGCTACCAAAACCCATCGCCAGGAAACCACCATCGGCATCGGCATCAGCCTGGGCCTGATCTTCACCTTCTATCTCTTCGTGATTGTGGCCGAAACCCTGACCAAATACCCCTGGACCCAGCCCCACTTCATATTGTGGATACCGGTCGTCCTCGCGACCAGCCTGGGCATGTACCTCATCAAGCGCTGTGATTGAGTCTTCCCCATCTCACTACCGCCGACTCTGGCTCCCCGATCTGGCGTGGATCCTCCTGTTAGCCGTTGCCGCGACCGTTCCTTTTCTCACGCCTGCACTGGATCTCAGGATCACCTCCTGGTTTTATAACCCCGCGTTCACCCACCCCTGGCCGTTTGAGTTTAACGGATTCATCAAATTCCTTTACACCTTTGGCACTTGGCCTGGCCTGGTCACCGCGCTGATAGGACTGGGGATTCTCGTCATAGCCCGGTATCGCCCCTCCCTGATGAAATGGCGCCGCCAGGCGGCATTCCTTTTTCTCACGCTGGTCATCGGCCCCGGTTTTCTGGTCAACACGGTTTTTAAAGATCATTGGGGGCGGCCCCGGCCGAAAATGATCAGCGAGTTCGGGGGGCGGATGGACTACCAGTGCTTTCATGAGAAGGGCGTGGGGGGACGCGGTAAATCGTTCCCATGTGGGCACAGCTCCATGGGGTATTACTTTGTGGTGGTTTATTTCCTGGCACGGCGCCGTAAAAAAATCATTCGATTATCGCTTCTGGCCGGCGCCATGGTCTATGGGACGCTGATTGGAATCGCCCGCATGGCGGCAGGTGCCCACTTCGCATCCGATGTCGTCTGGTCCGCCCTCTTCCCCTGTCTGGCCGCCTGGATCCTCTACTATTTTGTCCTGAAAATCCCTTTCCATGAAGACCATCCGGACACCCTGCCCTTGACCTCACGGTGGCGAACCAAATGGCTGCTCTGGTTGGCGCCGCCCCTGGCAGGGGGTGCCATTGCCGCCGTTCTTCTCGGCACTCCCGCTTTTTTGGAAATTGCCTATAATGAACCGATTCCCCCGGGAAACCTGCCGATGATTGAACTGGTGGTCGCCACTCCGGGACAGCCCTTTCCGGATTATTGCCTGGTTGAACAAAAGCCCGCCATGGCCCATCCAGACCGCATCATCATCACAGGTGAGGTACAGGGCTTTGGCTGGCCTTGGAGCCGGATCCGGCATAGTGCCAGTTGGAGCCAAACGAATGGAACACCGGTGTTACGGTTCAGCTGCATTCCCAAAGGCGGGTTCTCGGAACTGGCCGGCCACCTCACCCTCGAGATCCCCCCCGGCACAAAAGTGGTTCGCATCCAGCCTTAACGTTCATACCGGACACAGGCCAACACCTTGACCTGACCCAGCCGCTCAATCGTACGCCGGTTATCGTCCTCGATCTGGCCCCAGCGCCCCGGGCTGACCTGATTCAACACCACGCCCAACACCGAGAGTCTGGCTTCATTCAGAATCCGCAGTGAGAGCAAGGTCTGATTGATCGTGCCCAGTCCGGCCCGGGCCACCAAGAGCACCGGAAGCTGCAGGTGCCGCATCAGGTCGAGCATGGATTCCTTCGCATTCAACGGCACGAGCACGCCGCCCGCCCCCTCCACAATCACCCCGTCATAGATGCGGCTGAGCCGGAGATAGGCGCGTTCAATGTGATTCAGGGAGATCCGCTGACCGGCCAGGCGGGCGGCCAGATGAGGAGAACACGCCGGCTGGAAACAATACGGGGCCATATCGACTTTTTCAGCCGCAGACACACGCATCCCACCGGCTTTGAGAGAGGCCATTAAATCCGGAGCCATCAGCTTCCCCTTGCGCAGGCGACATCCGGTTTGTACGGGCTTCATGGGGGCCACATTCCGGCCTGCCGCCCGGAAGGCCGCCAGCAGTCCGGCCGCCACAAAGGTCTTTCCCACCCCGGTATCCGTCCCGGTTACAAATACACCATGTTGCAGATTCATGGGATGAGTATAGGAGGGAGAAAGAGGTTTTGACAGAGCAAAACCCTTGTGATTTACCAGGCCAGCGTCATGCCGTCACAGGCCAGGAAGATGCCCGGCGGTAGCGTTTCCTGCGTTTCTTCATGATCCAGGTCATGGCAAATGTGAGTGAGATAGGAGCGTTTCGCGCCGATCTTGCCCAACAAACTGAGCGCCGACGCCACGGTCAGATGGGTCGGATGGTCGACATGCCGCAACCCGTCCAGAATCATGACATCGATGCCTTTGAACGCCGCCACCGTCTCGGCGGGCATTTCCTTGCAGTCAGGGACATATCCGACTGTCCGCCCCTCCCACTCCAGTCGATAGCCATAGGTCTCGGTCCGGCCATGGAGCACGGGCAAGGCATCCACCGTCACGGGCCCCACTTGAAACCGTCCCTTTTTCTCCTGAAACACAATCTGCGGCCGGTACACACCGGGCTCGGGAACGGCCTGATCGACATAGGAGAAAATCCGCTTGAGATCGGCAATCGTCCTGGTTGACGCATACACGGGAATGCTGCTCCCCTGAAGCGTGTTAAACCTGCGGATATCATCCAACCCGAAAATATGATCGGCATGGGAATGGGTAATCAACACGGCATCGATCCGTGGCACGCGATACTCGAGCACCTGCTCCCGAAAATCCAGGGAGGTATCAATGACAACATGAAAGCCCGCCGCCTCGATGTACACACTCGAGCGCCGGCGCCGGTTGCGCAAGTCAGGCGAACGGCATACCGCGCAGTCACACCCGATCACGGGGATCCCCACCGACGTTCCTGTTCCTAAAAAGGTCACCTTCATAATGCTCATGGAACCATACCCCTGCCGTCCTTGTCAAAAAAAACAAAAACCCCCGCTACCGTCGCCGGCGCGGGGGTGAGACGTTCATCTGAACTTCAGATTATTTGTCTTCGGGGATGCGCATGCAGTAGAACGACCGGTACACGAAGACCAGCGCCACCGTGAAGATCACGGCGCCGATGGCATACTTCATGGTCGAGTTCGTCATGGCCACGGCAATTTCCGTCGCCAGCAGACCGAACAGGGTCGTGAACTTGATGATCGGGTTCATCGCCACCGACGAGGTGTCTTTGAAGGGGTCACCGACCGTATCGCCTACCACGGTGGCCGCGTGCAGATCCGTGCCCTTGGCCCGCAGATCGACTTCCACGATCTTCTTGGCGTTATCCCAGGCGCCACCGGCGTTCGCCATGAAAATGGCCTGGTACAGACCAAAGAAGGCGATGGAGATCAGGTAGCCAATGAAGAAGAACGGATTGAAGAAGGCCAGCGACAAGGCGAAACAGAAGATGGCGACGAAGATGTTGAACATCCCCTTCTGCGCGTAAATCGTGCAGATCTTCACCACTTCTTTGCTGTCCTTGATCGAAGCCGTCTCGGCGTTCAGGTTCATGTTCTCCTTGATGTACACCACTGCGCGATAGGACCCTGTCACCACCGCCTGCGTGGCCGCACCGGTAAACCAGTAGATCACCGCACCACCCATGAGGAGGCCGAGGACGATCTCGGGCTGCACCAGACTCAGGCTGGTGATCACCGAATTGACCCCGTCCGTGGTCTGGGCGGCCGTCAGCGCGAGGGTATGGTCAAAGGCCACGCCGGCCTTGTCCGCTGCCGCCTTCGCCAACTCATACGCCTTGGTCTTGCCGAGCATCAGGATGATGCCGAAGATCATGGTCGTGGCCCCGACAACGGCGGTACCGATCAACACCGGCTTGGCAGTCGCCTTGAAGGTATTGCCCGCGCCATCGTTCCGCTCCAGGTTGAGCTTGGCGTTTTCAAAGTCAGGCTTGAACCCGAACTCCTTCTCGATTTCCTTCTCAATGCCGGGGATGGACTCAATGCGGCTCAGTTCGTACACCGACTGGGCATTGTCCGACACCGGACCGAAGCTGTCGACCGCGATGGTGACCGGGCCCATGCCCAGGAACCCGAAGGCGACCAGACCGAACGCGAAGATGGGGGCCGCAAATTCCAGACCGGCCGGCATCAAGCTGGCCACTGCCGGGTGACCCGCCAACAAGGCCGCACCCAACATCAGCACCAGCATGGTCAGACCTTCCCAGAACGCCGAGAAGTTACCCGCCACAAACCCTGACAGGATGTTCAGGGAGGCGCCCCCCTGCTTGGAGGCGGTGACCACTTCCTTCACATGGATCGCGTTCGTGCTGGTGAACACCTTGGTGAACTCGGGGATCAGGGCTCCGGCAATCGTGCCGCAGGAAATGATCGTGGAAAGCACCCACCAGAGGTTCGGCTGGGCGACCTGGGTGACCACACCCGCGATCGTCTTGGGCACCGTGATGTCGCCCAACAGGAAATAGCTGGCGATGTAGGTGACGATGATACAGACAATGGAGGTCAACCACACCAACACCGTCAGGGGATGCTCCGGGTCAAATTCCTTGGCATTCTTCAACTTCGAGGTGAAGTGCATGTCGTTGGCGGTATAAGCGGCCAGGGCGGAAATGATCATCAGAATACGCATCACGAAGATCCAGACGATCATCTGGGCACAGAGCGTACCGGCCCCGAGCACCAAGGCCAGGAACGTGATCAGCGCAACCCCGGTCACCCCGTAGGTTTCAAACCCGTCAGCCGTCGGGCCAACGCTGTCGCCGGCATTGTCACCGGTACAGTCGGCAATCACACCGGGATTCTTGGGATCGTCTTCAGGAAGCTTGAACACGATCTTCATCAGGTCGGAACCGATATCCGCAATCTTGGTGAAAATACCACCGCAGATACGGAGGGCCGATGCCCCCAGGGATTCCCCGATGGCGAACCCGATAAAGCAGGGACCGCGCAACTCGGAGGGAAGGAACACCAGGATGCAGATCATGAAGAACAGTTCCACGGTGATCAACAGCATTCCCACGCTCATACCCGAGCGCATCGGAATGGCCAGAGCGTCCCAGGGGGTGCCCCGCAACGCGGCAAAGGCCGACCGGCTGTTGGCAAACGTATTGATGCGCATGCCGAACCAGGCCACCCCGTAGGAACCGAGAATACCCAGTACCGAGGCCGCCAGAATCAACATCACACTTCCCCACTGCATCTTCTGCAGAACCAGGAAATAGTAAATCATACAGACGCCAATCAGCGCCCAGAGGATCGCCAGGAATTTTCCCTGCTGGGCCAGATAGCTCTTGCAGGTTTCCCAGATGATCGCCGACACGTCGCTCATCGACTTGTGTACCGGCAGTTTCTCTGTTTTGACGTATTGGATCAACCCGAAGCCCAAGCCGAGAAAACAGACGCCGATCCCGATCAACATCAGGCTCGTTCCGGAAATGCCGCCCAATGCGGAAAAGTGAACTGCTCCCAGATCAGGAAGATTCAGGTCAGCTTCGCTGGCCATTGCCGCGCCTGCCCCGAATCCAAAGACCGCCAACGCCACACACAAACGTACCCACCACTGTGAACGCAACCTATTCATGAACTTACTGAACCTTTCTAGTATGTTACCTCTACCGGACCCTTGACACCTGTTCCACGGCATAGTCCACCCTATAAAGGGAGTATGGAATACACCTTGAAGAACGAAATTAAAAAACGTCTGAATATTTACGCCTGAACGGCATAATACGCAAGAAGATATTGTTATTTTCTTAACACTATAATTTTCGCGCCTAATTAATTATCGCATGCGAAAGATAAAACCCATTTCATTCCTCCCACAGCTCGCTCACCCGATCAGAAGGTGCCACCACCACGCGAACGTGGGAATGCCCCTTTTCCTTCAATGCGGCCGTAACCGTTTGCAAGGCGAGTTCAGGTGAATTACATTCCGAACTCAGGTGGGCGAGAAACACGGCTTTAAGATGAGGCCCTGCGATTTCCGTCAGCAATTCGGCCGCATGCTGGTTGGAGAGATGACCCTGCCGCCCGCTAATCCGTTGTTTGAGATGCCAGGGACGATCCGCATCCTTCAGCATCTGCTCGTCGTGATTGGACTCCACCACGAGCACATTACACGCCCGCAGCCGCTCCCGAATCAAGCCGGTGACCATGCCCATGTCGGTGACCACCCCCACGCGGGTTTCGTCACAGCGAACGATAAAGCCCACCGGATCATAGGCATCGTGAGGGACCGAGAAGGGATCAATCGAGAGGTCCCCAATTTTAAAATTGGCGCCTGTTGAAAAAACATTCCAAAGCAATTTTTTGCCAGCCCCGACCCGGGCCTCGATCCCTTCAATCGTGGCGTGGTTGGCGAATAGCTGGACCTTTCCGCCACGATGCAACACCGCCAGACCTGAGGTGTGATCGCTATGTTCATGAGTCACACAGATGGCATGAATGGACTCCACGGAGGTTCCACATTCAGCCAGACGCAACCCGGTGGCGCGCCCGCTCAATCCGGCATCAATTAAAATGGCCGTTGATCCGGATGCCACATAAGTGCAATTTCCGCCACTTCCGCTTCCCAGTACACATACTCTCATTGTGCTTTTCACGATATTTGATACCGTGCCCCGATGTCATTAGAAAAAAAATCATGCTGGTCGTGCCAGTATTGCCAATTGGGCGGCAACGTTTTTCCCTGCGGCTGCAAATGGTTCATGGAACACGGAAAAAGCACCGATGTCAAAGATGTTCCCAGCGCCATCGTCGACGTCGGATGCAAACTCTGGAAGCCCAAACCTTCCCCGTAACCCCTCCCGCCTCTTACATCTCACGTCTTACGTCTTCTTCGCCTTCTTCACTTCGGCGGCATACGAATCGAAGCCTTCCCGTGTCCCGATCATCTGCACGCCAACGGGAACCCCGTCTTTCACGACCAATGCCCGGATCAGCGTTTCGGTGGAGCCATCCAGGATCTGTTCTTCCGAACCGGCGCAGGACACCTCGCCAATGGCATAGATTTCAAAATTCTTGGAACGGAATGTCAGGGGAATGGTTTCAGGTTTATACGGTTGTCCCGCCCGACCCTGTAAGGCCGCCATCAGGTTGAGGGCCGCTAACTTTCCCTGGGCCGACGCCTCTTTCATGGAACAGCGGGTGACGCCTTCAAACTGAATCATATCGCCAGCCCCATAACAATGCAGGAACGGACACCGCAGGGTCTCATCTACTAACACGCCCCGCTCGCAGGCGAGTCCGGCCGCGATCGCGAGGGTTTTATCCGGTCTGGCCCCGATGGACACCAGACACACCTCCGCTTCCAGGGGCGCCCCGTTATCCAACCCCAGAGTCACCGAAGCGGCTCCCGGCTTGGCAGAGGCAATGCCGTGTCCCAGTAACACGCGGATCCCGCGTTCCTCCAGGCCGCGCAACAGGGCTGATGACGCGCGGGCGCCGAATTGGGCAGGCATCAACCGGTTCATCAACTCGACAATGGTCACGGACATTCCCGCCTCCACCCCGTGCAACGCCGCCTCGATCCCGAGAATCCCACCCCCGACCACCACCAGCCGCTTGCCCGGTCCTAGACGGCCGCGAATCGCCTCGGCATGCGGCACATTCCATAGAGGCCAGATAAAGCCGCCCCCGTCTTTTACAAACGGAGGTAATACCGGGATACTGCCAATGGCGATGACGAGCCCGTCAAACGATTCCACGCCCTGCGCCGTGGACACACGGAAGTTCAGGGGATCGAGTCCGGAGATTTCTGTCGCGAGCCTCAGTTCGATTTTTTGCTGGGCATACCAGTCCAGCGGCTTGATTTGAATGGCCGGGAAATCAGCCTGACCAAACGCCAGGGCCACCAGTCGTGGACGGTAATAAGGGACCACGCGTTCATTGGAGAAGAGCGTAACGTCCGCGCCGCTCTCACGCGCTGCCTTGGCCGCCTCCACCCCTGCATGTCCTGCCCCGATAATTCCGATCTTCATTCGCATCCTGCTCCTTAATGGGGGGTGACTATGCAACGACTTGCCCCGAAAGGCAATATTTCTGAGGAACTCAAGGAGGTTGAGCCTTGAAATCCGACAAGAAACTGGCTAAAAATGAGGTATGAGCGATAAGAGCCAAGTACTTATCAGCGGAAAAAAAGTGGGCGAGACGGCCATCGTCCAGCTACGCCTACATGATCTCAGTCAGCTTTTCAATCTAATGGATCCATCGCCGTTCATTGACAAGGATCTGGACGCCGACGCCGAAGCGTTCATCGAAGGTTGGGCGTTGGAATTCCCCGTCAATATGCCCATCACCCTGGTCGTACATCTGGGGCAACCGCCGGTCCTGGGCGGGCCCGACCCGCGCCGGTTCACCGAGCTTGCGGTCCGGAATTTCTTCCACAGCAAGGCGGATACCACCCGGCGTGAACTGCGGCAACTTATGAAAACCGGCCAGATCAGCCTGATCATCGGCGTGGCATTCATGGCCTTATGCCTGACCTTGAGCAAGGGCCTCGGGCGGGAATTCCCCTTCTCCACCACCGCGGAATGGTTGAGGGAAGGCCTGGCGGTGGGATGCTGGGTCGCGATGTGGAAACCCATCGACATCTATCTGTACGGCTGGTGGCCCGTCCTGCGACGTCTGCGGGTTTACCGGAAAATGAGCCGCCTGCGCGTGGAGTTGAAAATCAAGGAGCCACCGGCTCAGAGTGCCACAACCTCCCCGGCCCAAACGGTTTGAATCGTCCCGTCCGGGAGGCGTAGCTGCAACTCACCCTCTTCACCAAATCCGGCCAGGGTGCCGTGAAGGCGGCGTTCCCCATCACGGACCGCCAAAGGCGTATGAAGGCCGCCGCACCCTTGCATCCACCGCTCCCGCAACCCGGAAAATCCATTCCGGTCCCAGCAGGCAAGCCAGGGGGGCAGATGGGTGGCAAGCAGAACGGCCAGGACCTCCTCGACATTCCATACCCGGCCCGTTTCATTCCTCAGGGAGGTGGCCGGCTGGTCGATCAAAGCCAGTTCACTGGCCGTCATGTTGATATTGAGCCCGACCCCGATCACCACCCCCTCCGCCCCGGCCCGCTCCGCCAGCAGGCCGGCGATCTTACAGCCCTTGACCTGGATGTCATTAGGCCACTTGAGATTGGAGTGAACCTGAAAGGTCTGAAGCATCTCGTCGACGGCAATGGCCATGGCCATGGTCAGGGAGGGCAGTCGCCCCGGCTCTGCCCCGGTCCGGTGAAATAATGAGAAGAGCAGATTGCCGCTGGATGAGGAAATCCACTTCCGCTCCAACCGTCCCCGGCCCGCGGACTGGGTCCTCGCCGCCCAGACGGTCCCCGAGGGTAGCGCCGGGATCAGGTCGACCTGATCCAGCAAACGGGTATTGGTCGAGTCTAGCTGATCAAACCACTGCACCAGAAACGGGCCGTACATTTTATCCTGTTGTACCGGGTCTTGCACTTGAGTCATCCTTATCGGGTTCTTGTCTTTATACTATTTCCCGTTCCATGGGGAGTTTTTTGGCAGGGTAGACGCTACATTTGCATTTCCGGCTCTCTCTAAATCTCCGCGCCTCCGCGGTCAAGTTTTCTCGTTATTGCCATCCCGCAGGGGCATGGTATAGTCCTGACAAAGCACGGAATTCAGACATGAAAAAGCACATCTTCAATTCACTCACGGGCGCGGTTCTGGTCATCCTGTTCCTGACCGGCTGCGGGCATGACCCCGTGGCCTCCGCCATTAAAGCCATTGAGCAGGGCCATCTTCAAAAAGCCGAGCAACTCCTGGTTCAGGCCTTGCAGGAAGATCCTTCCAATCTCAATGCACTCATCAACCTCAGTATCGTGCAGCTGAAAAACGGGCAGCAGGACCAGGCCCTGGCGGGCTTCCTCCAAGTAGGGGAACAAATGCCAGATGATGCGCGACCACTGGAATATGCGGCCAGTATTCACATGGAGAACAGCCGCTGGCCCGAAGCGGCCGCCCTGCTGACCGAGGCACTCCGGCGTAGTCCCCGCTCCCCCAGTGTCCAGACCGCCATCGCCCTCGTCGAATTAAATACCCTGGGCGCCCCGGCCGCCCAGGACCGGTTAATGAAGCTGATCGGGGACATGCCCACCTATGCGCCCGCCCTGTTTAATCTGGGCGTGATCAACCGGGACTGGCTTAAGAACCAGAATGAATCGAAAAAATATTTCCAGCGCTATCTGGCCCTCGAGAAAAACGATTCCCACACCGTCATTGCGCGAGTGGTCATGACCGAAAAAATGCGCAAACCCGCCCCCTCCGCGGCCCTTCCCCGGAATCCACAAGTGGCGGCCGAAGCCTTTTCCCAGGGAGTCCGTCATCATCAGGCGCGCAATTACGATAAGGCCATCGAGGCCTACCAGCGCGCCCTTCAAAACGATCCCACCCTGGTACGCGCCCATTACAATCTGGGGCTGCTCCTCCGTGACAAACGGGATCTGGCGCAAGCCCGCATTGAATTTGAAGCGGCGCTGGCCGTTACGCCCGAAATGTCCGACGCCCGCTACATGCTGGCGCTTGTCATGATTGATCAGGGGCTGGAAACGGAGGCGGCCCGGCAACTCACGACCTTGACCCAAAAGGCGCCGCGCCACGCCGAAGCGCATCTGGCACTCGGGCTCCTCTACAAAAAAGACCCCGCAAAAAAGGAACTTGCACGCAAAGAGTTCAATACCTACCTCAAGCTGGATCCGAACGGAACCTCCGCCAAGGAAATCCGGAACTGGCTGAAATACCTTCAATAGCACGGAGGCTGTATTATGCAAAACCTAGGCTTCACCATTGCAGATGTGATCGGGATTGGCGTCATCCTGATTGGCGTCATCATGGGATTCCGACAGGGCCTCTCAGGGCAGATGGCGATGGTCCTCTCCGTCCTGTCCGTCACGGCGGCCCTGGTCAACGGGTTCACCCCGACCCGTGACTGGCTGGTCTCCCAGTTTGCCATGCCGGCGGAACTGGCCCGGCTGGCCACCCTGATCCTGCTCGTCGTGATTCCCATCCTCACCGTCATGATGCTCTACGCGTTCCTTCGCTACATGCTCAAAATCACCTTTACCACCTGGATCGACCGGCTTGGCGGCGCCATTGCCGGCGGATTAACCACGGCCGGACTCGTCCTGCTGGTTTTTGTGATTTTCAATGTCCTTCCTGAGGACCATCGTCCGGTAGCGATCGGCCAACAATCATGGATCGCCCGCGAAGTGCTTGGCGCCGAAAACGAGCTCATCAAGAAGCTCACCTCGCGGGTGGAAACCGGCGAGGGGATCATTCAAAAAGCCCGTCAGGAACGCGCCGGCAAGCGCGAGAAATGGGAAGAATAACCGTTCCCATGGCCGGCCTCATCTCTAAATCCGTGTTGGACGATATCCGCTTCCGCTGCGATATTGTCGATGTCATTGACGCCTATCTCACCCTGCCGCAGAAGGGGAACATCATCAAGGCCCTCTGCCCCTTCCACAAGGAGAAGACCCCCTCCTTCAACGTCAACCGGCAACGCCAGATCTTCCATTGTTTCGGCTGTGGCGCAGGCGGCGATGTGTTCAAGTTTGTGATGCTTTACGAGCATGTCGACTTCATTGGCGCCATCAAGATCCTGGCCGAAAAAGCCGGCATTCCCCTTCAGTTCGAAAAGGGCTCGGAACCCTCCGCAGACAAGGAAATCCTGCTGACCATCCATGAAGAAGCCGCGGCGCTTTTCCACCGGCAGTTGTTGCAGAACCCTGATGCCCTGATCGCCCGGGAGTATCTGAACAAACGGCAGCTCACGACGGAAGTCATTGAAGACTTCATGATCGGCTACGCCCCGGATTCCTGGGACTTTCTCCTGCAGTGGGCGCTCAAAAAGGGCCATGCGCTTCAGAAACTGGATCTCGCCGGCCTGCTCATCCGGCGGGAGGAGGATCGCGGCTCCCAGCCCTACTACGACCGGTTCCGGGGCCGGATCATGTTTCCCATCCGCAATGAGCAGGGCCGGATTGTGGCCTTCAGCGGACGCACGCTGTTGCAAGACCCGAAGGCCGCCAAATATGTCAACAGCCCGGAAACCCCGTTATTCCGGAAAAGCCATATCCTCTATGCCCTTGACCGCGCGCGCCGGGAAATCGTTGAAACCCGCGAGGCGATTATCTGTGAAGGCCAGATTGATGTGATCCGCTGCCATCAGGCGGGATTCAAAACCGCGGTGGCCGCCCAGGGCACCGCCTTCACAGAGGATCACGCGCGCATGCTGAAGCGGTACGCCGATGGCGTGGTACTGGTGTTTGACTCTGATGATGCCGGACGCAACGCCGCGCTCAAGGCGTCTGCCGTCTTCATGCAGATGGGACTGGCCGTGAGGGTGGCCAGCCTGCCGCAGGGCGAGGATCCGGATTCGCTCATTTTGAAGCAGGGGGCGCCCGCCTTCGCCAAAGCCCTCTCCCAGGCGGTCCCTGCCATCGACTTCCAACTGAACCTGTTGTTGAGCCAGGAGGACATCCGCTCCGAAGTGGGAATGATGAAGGTCAGCCGGGCGGCCCTGGCCACGATCAGCCAGAGCCCCAACGCCATCCAGCGCGACGTCCTGGTCCAGACCGTGGCTCGGCGGCTGGGCGTTTCCGCGGATGCCCTGAATGTCGAACTCCGGCACCTCCGGCGAAATGCCCCGCCCCCTGCCCCCGACACCGGCACCCAGCCTGCCCCCGTCCAGCGGCCGGTCAGCGAAGTACTGCTGGCGGAACATCTTGGCACCAATCCGGACCTGGTCACCATCATGGAACTCTTTCTCCCCTTCACCATGATCACCGACCCCACCTGCCGCGCCTTTCTCGAGGTGCTGCGGGATAGTTCACGGGAAGGCGTGGATGTCATGCAACTGCTCACGGAACGGGACGATGCGGATCGCAACCTGTCCACCTTTGCCGCCCAGGTCCTGAGCGCCCCCCACAAGGCAGGACTGGAAGGAAATGACCGCCAGGCCGTTGAAGGCCTGATCCTGGGAATGTGGCGCACTGAACTGCAGACCCGGCGTATCCAGGTAGAACAACAGCTTCACGCCGCCACGGATGACCCGGCCCGCGACGAACTTTCAGCGCAATGGGCTCAACTCACCACCGATATCAACCGTTTAAAGCGCTGGGATACCGGCGAGGCCGTTCTAAAACTCTATATTTAACCCCGCCCGCCCCCAAGCTCCCCTCATAATTTTCTTGTGACAAGCGGCGCCAGCCGTTATTTAATAAACCGTCAATTTTTAGTTTCAGGATAAACCGTGAAAGCAAAACCCGGACAATTTAAAAAAGTCGCCGTCCTCAAGGGCGGGCCCTCTTCGGAACGCAGCATTTCCCTGAAGTCCGGAACCGCGGTGGCCGGTGGCCTGCGGGCCGCAGGCTATGACGTGATTGAAGTGGATGTCACAGGCCGGTCCCTGGAGCTTCCTGAGCCCGTCGACGCCGTATTTGTCGCCCTGCATGGCGAGTTTGGCGAGGATGGCCAGATCCAGGCACTCCTCGAGGCCCGACACCTCCCCTACACCGGCTCCGGCCCGAATGCCAGCCGGATCTCTTTTGACAAGCGGCTAAGCAAAGCGGTGTTCGTACAGGCCGGTATTCCGACCGCGCCTTACGAGACCCTTGGCCCGGCCGGACACCTCACCCTCCCCCTGCCGATTGTGGTCAAGCCGCCCTGTCAGGGCTCAACCATTGGAATCTTTAAAGTCAGCCGCCCGGAGGAATGGGCCGCCGCGTTTCGTGAATCGCTCCGGTATGACGGCGAAATTATCGCTGAAGCCTTTATTCCGGGGCGTGAATTGACGGTCGGCATCGTGGGCCAGACCGCCCTGCCCGCCATCGAAATTCTGGCACCGGACGGCTGGTACGATTTCGACGCCAAATACAGCAAGGGCCATTCCCGGCATCTCTGCCCGGCCCCCCTGGATCAGGAGATAGCGGACCGAGCCCGGGCGATTGCCCTCCATACCTTTAACGCGCTCGGTTGCCGGGGCTTGGGTCGGGTGGACTTCCGGCTGACCGAATCCGGCGAATTGTTCGTATTGGAACTCAATAATATTCCCGGCTTCACGGAAACCAGCCTGCTCCCGGAGGCGGCGCTCGCGGCGGGAATCGGATTCCCTGAGCTCTGCCGGCAGATTATGGAAATGGCCACGCTGGAATCGAAGGTCTCACCGCCTGTGGGAGGACGCCATGTGGTTTAAGCAGAAGGATGGGGCGGATTCGGATAAAGGGCGCCGTGGCGATTCCTCGAAAATCAATACCCGGCGCGACCAGCGGTTGAACGACAAAAAACCGCCCCTGCCGAAAATCGTCTGGATTCCACTGGCAGGCGTCATTGCCATTGGCATGGGGGCCCTGCTGACCTGGAAACTCGGGGCCGTGCTGTTCTGGGAAAACCCGAAATATACGATTCAAAAGCTTGAGATTCATATTGAGGGCCCTACGATCTCCCCGGCGCATGTCCGGGAGTATATGCGCATTGGCGAAGGGACCAACCTGTTTTCCTCAAATCTGTATTCCCTGCGTTCCGATTTCCTGCGCAAGGCCCCCATCGCCAAATCGGTCAAACTCCAACGCCATCTCCCCGACACGTTGATCATTGAGGTCGTCGAGCGGATCCCGCTTGCCCGGTTGGGCCGCTGGGGCACGCTAGCCGTGGACCGCGAGGGGTGCGTGTTCAATCTCCGGGCGGGCGGCCGCGATTATCCCGTGATCACCGGCTCCGAGGCAGGCCTCAAGCCCGGCGCCCGCGTCGACCAATCGGCCATGAATGCGATTGAAATCATCGATCTCTGTAACCGGTCGAAATTGGGAGAGCAGATTAAAATTGCCACCCTTGACGTGAGCACCAAAGACTATCTCGAGATGCACCTGACGGCGGGCGAAAAGATCAAAGTCGGGTGGGAAAACATGGATCAGAATCTTCCCGATCTCCGGCAAAAGGTCGAACACAAACTGGTCACCCTGGCCAGCGCGTTGCGCGCCTCCGAGGAACGCGGCCGCCGCCTGGTGAATCTGGATCTCACTTTTTCCGACCAGTACATCCCTGCACAGGAGTATTAACCCCTATGAACGTTTCCATTGTGGCTCCGGTCTATAACGAACAGGACAATGTGTTGCCCCTTGCCGGAGAACTGCACAAACTCCACAGCGTGATTCCCAATCTCGAAGTCCTGCTGGTCGATGACGGCAGTCGCGATGAGACCTGGGCCCGCATTCTGGAAGCGCAAACCCGCTTCTCAACGGTCCGGGGCATTCACTACGACCAGAACCGCGGCCAGAGTCATGCGATGCTTGTCGGGCTCCAGATGGCGGCCGGCGACATTCTGGTGACCATTGACGGGGATCTTCAGAATAATCCGGCCGATATCCCCCGCATGCTCGAGGAACTCAACGGTTATGACTCGGTGTGCGGGTTCCGGGCCAAGCGCAAGGACACCTGGGCCCGGCGGGTGGGCTCACGCCTCGCCAATCGCGTCCGCAACTGGGCGACCCATGATGGCATCCGTGACACGGGCTGCAGCCTCAAGGTGTTCCGCAAGGCCTGCGTCAGCGACCTGCCGCATGTGGAAGGGGTACACCGCTTCATGCCTGCCTATTTCAAACTCAATGGCCGGAAAATCAAGGAAGTCGCCGTGGATCACCGCGCACGGACCATGGGGGCCTCGAAGTATACCAACATGAAGCGATTGCCCCGGACGATTTTCGACCTGTTCGGCTTTGTCTGGTACCGGAAACGCTACCTGCTCCAGCTGGATGCCAGCTTGATTAAGCGGTCGTGAGCCCCCGGCGCCGACAGAGCGGCGCCCTCCATTAAAAGAATTTCACGTTCCTGAATGGAGGGTTTTGCTCTGTCAAAACCTGTTTTATCAGACTTAGAACAGCGTATAGATGAACGGTGCCACGGCCTGGCCGGCGACGATAAAGATTCCCAGCAGGAGGAGAACCAGAACCACCGGGATGATCCACCAGGCCTTGTTATGCCAGGCAAAATCCCCAAACTCCTTAAGCAACCGTCCCAGATGTTTTAAAAAGCGCATGGGTATTCCTTAATCTAATGCGTATTCCGTCCGCCAATTGGCCTTGTCCTGCCAGGGCGGTTGTTCTTTTTTCGACAATATAAATGAGCCCAGGACCAGATAATCCATCTCGGTCCGCATGAAACAGCGATAGGCATCCTCCGGGGTCGACACAATCGGCTCACCCCGGACATTGAATGAGGTATTGATGATCACCCCGTACCCGGTCTGTTGGTCGAAGGCCTTGATAATGGCGTAATACCCGGCATTACTCTCCGGCGACACCGTCTGCACCCGGGCCGAATAATCCACATGCGTAATGGCGGGAATATCCGACCGCACCTGATTGATGCGATCCCGGATCGAAAGCCGGCCGGCCTCCTCCAGACCTTTGCAACGCGCTTTTTGGACCTGTGCCACCAGCAACATATAAGGAGACGGCCGGTCCAACTCGAAGTAGTCACTCACCCGTTCCGCCAGACAGGCCGGAGCAAAGGGCCGGAACGATTCCCGGTATTTGATCTTCAGGTTCATCACCGACTGCATTTTCTGTGAACGGGCATCCCCGATAATCGAGCGCGCCCCCAACGCACGGGGCCCGAATTCCATCCGCCCCTGAACCAGTCCAATGACATTTTCCGCGGCAATGAGCCGGGCAATCTCAGCCGCCCAGGGCTGACGCTCGAACTTGTGGCCGGGATAGTGATTCGCCTTGAGAAAGGCGTCCACGGCCGCATCCTCAATGTCCGGCCCCAGGAGCGAGCCCTTCATGAAGTCATGCACATTGTCCGCCTGACGTGGGTGCTGCTTGACCTGGTAAGCCACCATGAGGGCCGCCCCCAAGGCGCCCCCGGCATCCCCGGCCGCTGGCTGAATCCAGATGTCCTTGAAAATACCTTCCCGCAGAAGTCGGCCATTGGCCACGCAGTTCAGCGCCACCCCGCCCGCCATACACAAATAATCCGCCCCTGTGATCTTCTTGGCGTGACGCGCCATGCGGATCACAATTTCCTCGGTCACGACCTGAATGGAACGGGCAATGTCCATTTCACGCTGGGTGATTTCGCTCTCGGAGGAGCGGGCCGGCCCGCCAAAGAGCCCGGCAAAGGCGTCATTGGTCATGGTGAGCCCATCGACAAACCCGAAATACTTCAAATTCAGCCGGAAGGAGCCGTCGTCACGCATATCCAGGAGATTGTCCCAGATGACATCCACATACTTCGGCTCGCCATACGGCGCCAACCCCATCAGTTTGTACTCACCTGAATTGACACGGAACCCGCAGAAATAGGTAAAAGCCGAATAGAGTAACCCGAGTGAATGCGGGAAATGTAAATCCTGCAGGATCTCCAGCTTATTGCCATCGCCCAGGCCAATGGTGCTCGTGGCCCACTCCCCCACTCCATCCAGCGTCAGGATCGCGGCTTTCTGGAAAGGAGACGGGAAAAAGGCACTGGCGGCATGGGACTCGTGATGCTCGGGGAAGTAGATCGGCGGAATGGTTTTCAGCCCGCACTTCTCAAGCGCTTCCTCGATCTCCATGGGGATCCAGAGCTTCTCCTTGAGCCAGAGTGGTATGGCCATCATAAAGGAGGGTAAGCCCGCAGGCGCCGTACTGAAGTACGTCTTTAAAATCCGTTCAAACTTGCGGATGGGTTTGTCATAAAAGGTGACGGCATCCAAGGTGCCGCCGCGCTTTTCAAGTTCTGCGAGGCAGTACTTGACCGCATTCAACGGGAAATTGGGGTCGTGTTTTTTCCGGGTAAACCGCTCTTCCTGCGCGGCGGCGATGATTTCGCCGTCACACACCAGAGCCGCCGCAGAATCATGATAGAACGCGCTGATTCCAAGAATATTCATCAGAATTGCCTCTTATATTCTTCGAGATTCGTAACCGGCTTGCGGGGGACCCAATAGGTGGGCGCATCCGTCGGGAATTTCCGGCACATCGGATCAATCCCGCGCACCATCAAGATCAAGCGCCCGGGCAGAAACACGAGGAAGAATAGAGGCACCAGCAGGACCCAGGTGATGACTAGTCCCGCCCACTTCCCGAACCAACGCCCGAACTGCTCAATCCGGTTGAACACGGGAGGAATGAATAACCCGGAAATGAGTAACACCCCGCTGACGCCCCACAACACCTTCGCGGCTATCAGCTTGCCCACCAGAAAGAAAACCAGTCCGACCGCCGCCGGGACCCCGGTCTGAATCAACACCGAACTCAATGCCGGTTTACCTTTAGATTTTTCGTCCTGCTTCATAATGCGCGTCACTTTACTGACTCAGACTTGCTGTTGCAAGCTCCTGTTAACCCCATGAGAAAAGCATAAATAAAGACCAGTTCGGTGTCTCCAAAATTATACTCGACCAGGCCATTTAACAAAAGACCGACCAGCAGGGTAAAAGCCACCCACGCCACCCCGCGTTCCTCCAGCGTTCTCCCCCGGACGCGCCTGATCCAAGCCAGTTTATTGAGCAGCATTTTCGCCATCCAGGCCAGATACAGCGCCAGCCCCGCCCAGCCTGTCTCAACCAGCACTTGCGCCCAATTGGCATGCAGGTGATTCCGATTTGGCTCCACCCGTTTGAACACCTGCCGCATCTGATCGTTGGTCAAACAGCCGTAGCCTAGCCCGGCCGGGTGTTCCTGAATCAAGGTGGGCGCAATTTTAAACCACATGGTCAACCGGCCACCACCCTCCACATTAAATTCCCGTTTCAATTGACCCATCCGGGTCTGAACCGGCGGAAGGGCGCAAAAAATCACCACCCCTATCACCATGACCAGCCAGGCGCGCCACCGGAGCTGCATTAACACCATGATGCCGATCAGAATCAGCGCGCAGAACCAGGAGCCCCGCTTGAAGTTGATCAGCAACCCCGCCACCTGCGCCAGCAGGAGCACCCAGCCCCACCAGGGGATGGATCGACGATCCTTAATCGCCATCACTAGAACCAACACCGTCCCCACAACGCCCAGCATCAGCATCTGGCCATCCGTCATCGATCCCTTATCAATGAGCGCCGTAAGGTAATCCGGTACCGGCTTGAGCCCGGCCAGAATCGGGTAGAGCACGAGATCCTTGACCCCGAGTACCGCCGCTCCCGCCAGAAACGCCGCGATCACTTTCCAGTCACGCCCCGGCCGGTTCACCAGTGAAGCGGTGACCGGGATCAGGATAAACCAGCCTAGCCGGCTGACCCGCCGCCACAGTCCCGCCGCCTCCCCGTGGCTGGCGGAGAGAATGACTGCCAGGACAATAAAGGCCACCGCCCACATGCTACCGGGCGGACTACGCCACACAATCTGTTTCCTGAAAAGGCCCAGGAGGAAGAGGCCCAGACAGATGCCGGCGAACAGTTGTCCCAGTGCAATCGAGAAGGTGATGGCGAAGAGCGTCGCCAGCAGGGCGGCAAAGGCCCGTTCCTCGATTGTTTTCCCGATGTGCGTGGTTAACATATCCCAGAAAATTAGTGCAAGCCGACTCCAGATGCAATATCTTCCAACGCACCAATCCTTATGAAACGACGATTTTGGATCTATGCGTTGCCGGTCCTGCTCCTGCTGGCGGTCACCCTGCCTCATCTTGAACAGGGCGATTTCCGGATTGAAACGGCGCATTATGCCGCCGTGGGGCTGCAAGCCTGGCAGAACCCGGCCCTGTTCTGGACACCGCACGAACATCCCGCCGTCCCCTATTTCAACAAGCCGCCTCTGGTATTCTGGATTCACGGTCTCTTCCTGCATCTGTTTGGCATCACCCTGGCCGCCGTACGCCTCCCTGGCATATTCGCCGCCGCAGGATGCGTGATCCTCACCATTGGCATTACCCGCCGCCTGTCAGGAAGAGCCGTCGCCCTGCTCACCGGGTGCATCATGGCCTTGAGCTATGAATTTTTCCGCCGCTCACGGGAAATCTGTCTCGATATGTGGCAACTCCTGTTCATGCTGGCCGCCGCCTGGATCTGGATAGCGGCCGCGAAAAGCCCACACCGGCACCTGTTCTGGCTCGCAGGCCTCCCGCTAGGTCTGGCCCTCATGTGCAAACCGCTGATGGCGCTCATGCTGCTCCCCATTCTTCTCGGCTGGCTATTGATCGGCAGACAACACCGAGAGCGGCCCTCCCTCATTCCGGTGCTGACCGTCATGTTTACCGCCCTGCTCGTGGCCCTGCCGTGGCACGCCTCCATGATTCACCTCTACGGCGACCGTTTCGTCCAGCAATACTTCGGCCATGAAGTGGTGGCCCGGCTGCAGGGATATCGCAACCGCGAGCCCGTCTGGTATTACGCCATTGAAATCGGGCGGTCCTATTGGCCCTGGATGATTGCCCTGTTCGCAGGCCTGTTCCGCTGGTGGCAGGGACCCGTCTCCCGGCATCACCGCCAGATGCTTTGGATGGCGTCGGTATGGGCAGGCCTCTGGGCAGTTAGCCTGACCCTGTTCCCGGACAAGCGGCCCCGCTATGAACTCCCGCTTTACCCCATGCTGGCCATGATCTCGGCTTATGGGATCGCCACCTGGGGCTGGCGCCCCCTGCGTCACTGGTACCGGTGCGGCCTCCCCCTCACCGCCCTGCTGGTCGTGGCCCTGAGTCTGGCCATCCACCTCCTGCCCATCCAATTCCAGAAGCCTCCGGAAAAAGATCTGACCGCCTTAGTGGAGTGGGCCCGGTTGCAGGATCGAACGTGTGTGGTATCTGCCGCCATGACCGCCATTGACGAAAGCACGGTGTTTTTAAAAGCCGGCTATTGGCCTACCCCGCTGCCGCTTGCCCCGAAACCACTCAAGCCCGGCAGTCTGGTGATCTATTCCGATCCCTTCCCGTGGAAGCCGCCGGCCTCGGCTAAACCGGTATTCAATCAGGGCCCCTATCACGTTGTCGAAATTTCCTCACTTCCGACCAGGAACTAGCACACGTTGGTTTTCATGCATAAGTGACGCCGCCCCTATATGCCGAGGTTTATGCCCATAATGCAGCACAGTGCGGGCTACATGACAAGTGCAAGCAAACAAACTTTCCCGCCCCGACGGGACAAGCCCGTCGGGAGCGCACATCCACTGTTGCCGGCTTGCCCGCCGGGAACATATCCCCCTGTCGGCTTGCCCGCCGGGAGCATATCCCCCTCTCGGCTTGCCCGCCCGGGAGCATATCCCCCTGTCGGCTTACCTGACAGGAGATTATGATTATCCCCCTGTCGGCTTGCCCGACAGGAGATTATGATTTCCCAACGATACGGCGGATAACGTCCAGGTCATACTCGCTAAACGTGCCCACATAAAACCCGTCCTGCCACACCCGGCACCCAAGCGCCTGCGCCAGACCATTCTGCAAGGCAAGCGCAATCTCCTCCGGTGTCATCTCGTAATTCCCCCGCACAGCCGCATGCACATGATCTGGCATCACCGCCAGCGCCGCAATCTGGCAACCCGTCCGTTCTGCCACGACAAAAACGGCATCACGCAGTAGCCCCAACTTCACCGGATTCGTGATTCTCAACCGATCAGCCACGACCAGCACGACATGCAGGTTATACCAATATCGCCCGCTGCTCGAGGCGGCTGGCTCCGCCAGGACAACCTCCGGACACGCTACGGTGAATTCGCTCATAATCCTCTCAAACCGCGGGTCAACGAAACCTTCCTTGCCGACCTGTCTATGGAGATACCCCGCCACCTGCGCGGTGATATTCTCGCCGAGGCTACGCAAGGACACCTTGCGGCTAAATTGCACCGGTGTTCCCGCTTTTCGCAGGGCATGCTGGAGCCGACCCTTCACCCGCATCGTGAAAAAGGTTGGGCTGATCGCAGGGGTGACACTGAAGAGAAGTTGGATTTTTTCGGCGGTGGCGTGTGGTTCCATGAGCCGGAGTCCGTCCTGCTCCCACAGGGATGCTAGGGAGCGGGCGATATCAATTGCGGAAGGCGGCAGGGAGGTTCCCTCCTTTGGCCAACCCGTCCAGTCGTAGCGCAGCGAGAAGGCGCTGGAGAGGTTATGGGCGGTATAGCGGGGCGGTCGTGTAGCCAAGCCCATTTTCAGCCCCGATGGGACAAGCCCATCGGGAGCAAGATCCACCCTAGCAGGCTTGCCGCCATCGGGAGCGTTACCCTCTCCAGCGGGCTTGTCCCGCTGGAAGGGAAGATGATTTTGCGAACCATATAAATCCACTGACATAGATTTATATATAGTATTTTACTAACTACTCGTCACCTATGAATAACGTCACTTTGCCAGCTCGCCGGAAATCCAGAATTTTGGTTTTCTCGACATCTTGGGCCAATAGGTGGAGTCGCCGTCGCCCCCCAAGTGATCGATCCACCCAGAAACGCCATGTGCAACCGGTGGCTGACGTCAACGGCGGCCGTTTAAGCGCAACACTATGGACACGTTCGCCGGGGACGGCGAACGCCACCTAGTTACGCCCGGAGTGATAAGAGGAAGTTTAGGGATGGATCACCGGCCGATACAATAAATGCCGGCCAAGGTCCGGATGTAGAGACAGGTGCCGTCAAATACCGGGGAACTCCGGAAGGGTTCCAATACGTTGCGGGCCACTTCCTTCCCGCCCTCATCCAGATCAAACACCACCGTCACGCCTTTATCGCTGCTCACAAAAAGACAGTGTCCGGCCAAGGTCACGCTCGGATAACAGGTGCCGCCCAGTTCCAGTTTAGTTTCGTTCAACACCACACCGGTCAAGGCATCGATCGTGCTGAACACCCCTTTCTGGTTAACCGCATAGAGGCGGTCCTTATAAAACACCGGTGACGCGTAATAGCGATCCGCCGCCGGGCTGGTCTGCCAGAGGGTTTCAACTGTAAGTGGCACAGATATCGTGCTGGGAAGGCGGATGGCTTTCCCGCCATTCTCCACGAAATAGACTTTGTCCCCCTCCACCACCGGCGCACAGTAGTCCAGCTTGGAGACCGAGCGGGCCAGTTTCTTGCCATCAGCGAGGTTCAGGATATCGCCCTTGGGGGTGATCACCACATCGCCGGCTCCAATCCGGGCGGCCACAGCGGTGCCCCATCCAGGCGGTGATTCGGTGGCCCACAGCGTGTTCCCAGTCGAGGCATCCAGCGCAGTCATTTTAAGCACATGCACGAGGAGCGTTCCGCCAATCAGCAGCGGGGAGGCACTATGCCCCCATTGATGGGTCGGCCGCTCCACCAGCCGGGCCCACACCCGGGTGCCATCTAATTCGTAGCAGGCCGCCACCCCATTCCCGAACACCACATACACCCGACGTCCATCGGTGACCGGCGTAGGAGACGTGAATCCTGCGACGTTATGGGTCTTGGGCGAGGTATTTAAATTGGTGTAGACTTGGCGGGCCTGCTCAAGTTGAACCGGAGAAAGCACGTCCTCATATCCATTCGTCTTTTGCCAGAGAATCCGGCCGCTGGCGGCCTCCAGACAGATCAACGTGGCGGGATCCGCACAGACTACTAAACGGTCCTTGATGAGCAAGGGCGTCGCATTGGAGAAACGGGGAAGCCGCGTATTCCACACCACATTGCTGGTGCTCGACCAGGCTAGTGGAGGTGTGGCCGTAGGATAACGACCGGTGGCATCTCCCCGCCACCCCATGGAACTTCCGGCCAGCCCTGGGAGCACCATAACCAGCCACATGGATACCACGATAGAGAAAATACGCTTCATAAAAATTTGTTTCCTAAACTTTGACGGCATCGACTTCCAATTCAAACAATAGATCATGACGACAAACATCCGCATGCGACAAGGCGAGAGGAAATCCAGGGAGGCCACGGGTTCGCGAGATAGCGTTAAAGGTGGTGCGATCCGCGATATCCGCAAAATACGCAATCCCCCGGGTGACATCCCGCCAGGTCATTCCCCGTGACTCCAGCAAAGCGGCCACCACATCAAGAGTCCGCTCGATCTGCCGGGCGGGATCCCCCTCATATTGGGATTTCCCCGCCGGATCAATGCTCGCCGTACCGGAGATCAGCAAACTGCGGCAGGAGGGCAACTGGATCTCCACCGCACGGCTGAAGGAACTGGCGTAATCCAAGGCCGGATTCTGGAGGGGAGAAGGGACCGCCTCGATCCGGACCTCCGCCGATTTGGGTTGAATTGCCAGCAAGTCACAGGTCAAGGCCGCGCCCCAGGGATTGGTCGCGCCAATCCCGGTGCTGGCCGGGACCAGTTTCTGGAATACCCCGCGCTCTTCAAAAAAACGCGTCCGCACCTCATTGAAACCCTTGTACCAATCCAGCAGGTGATCCAGATAGAACCAGGTACGTACGGTATCTGTAAACTGGAAGCCATTGGTCCCGAGCATCCAATCCAGCATTTCCAGAACGGCGCGCGTCTGCCCTTCGCGGGAAGCGGTCAAATCCAACGGAATCACCCCGCTCAAGCGGCAGTAGCGGGCCTGGTCATCTTCATAGACCACCCCGACATTGCGCCCGTCCTGGCGCAGGGTTAACAACTCTACCCCCGTGATTGCCGTCGCCTGAACCGAGGAAATCCCCCCTTCTTGAAGGCCCGCCTCCTTGTGCCGCAACAGGGTCCCATCCTCCTTCAGATACGCCTTGCCCAACGCCTGAAAATAGGGGTCACCGGCAAACACAAAGCGGTGCACCGGACGGATCTGATCCGTCATCAGTTCGTCATGCAGCCACTGCTCGAGACCGACCGCATCCTGGCCGCAGGCCGTCAGAACGGTTTCCGTACGGGAGGGCAGAATCACCCGTGAGCACACGGCATCAATGGGGCCGCAACTGAGAACTTTATTTTCGATTCGGGATTGAGTTTGTTTTGGCATGGGCGGGAGCCTGTTGAGGCGGTTCAATAATCTGGTAAGGCACAGCAGGGATCAGACTAATCAATTGGCGCTTGATCATCAAGGGTTTCGGGACCTCCGGGACCAGGATTTTCTGATCCGCAATAACCGGATTGGTACTCACCGATTGAGGCGGGGTATTGGTTCCCAGCACCGCGGCCTTCACCTCCCGGTCCCGGGCGGCCTTGGCCTCGGCTTTTGCCCGTTCAGCGGGCGTGGCCTCCATCTCCACCGGCATGGTTCCCGATATGATGAGATTGCCGACCAGATTGGAGACGACCTTGCTTTCGGTTCTCACCACCACCATCGCTGAATCCTTGTCTGGGGGAATATTGGCATTCCGGAACGTGATCCCTTTAGGGGGATCGATCAGTTGGAGCCGGATCGGCCCCTCAAAGCCCGGCTGCCGGATCGCCTCTACCCTGAACGATACTTCCTTCCCCCGCAGCAACTCCCAATAGGGTTTCAGCGGAAATTTCGGAATGACCCGGAAGGGAGCATTGGTCCCCGTGACCATCACCGTCTCTTCACCAAACGGAACCAGATGCTGATAGAGAAAGGCCTGCATCAGGTTTTCTGCCGGCACGCCCCGGCGAACCACAGGCTTACCCTCTATCACAGCCGTACCGATCAGATGGGGCACCATCGTGGCAGGTCGCGGCCGGGTGGCTGTCAAGGTCATGCAGAGTTTGTCGGTATTCGCGGGGATCACAGAGCCATCGAGAACCAGCCCGTCGGCCGGCGCTTCCAACCCCAGCTTGATCTCCCCGGAGAACCCATCCCGCCGGACCACATAGGCGGTCAGTACAACAGACCCGCCTTTGGGGATACTCACCGCGGCGGGGGTTACGCGTAACTCGAAATCCGGGCGGGGCGGACTGATCCGGAGCCGGTAGGCATACTCTACCCCACCCCGTCCCTGCATATCCTTGAGGGTCACCAAGTAAAGACCGTCTTCCGGCAGGGTAACCATGAGCGAGGAGTCTGACTGATGTGTCAGCCGCCCTTCGCCCCGGTCTTTGGCATCATCATTCTCCGCAAGTTTCTCGCCCTTCTCGTTCGAGAGGACCAGCCCCGAGTCAAGCGGCGACCCCAGTCGGCGGGCATGGACATCCATCACCACGGCCTGTCCTTTTTTTCCATCAAAACAATACACGCGCCGCTCATCTGGCGTAAGCAGGCGTCCGTTGATCACCACCGGGAGTACCACCTTCAGAGGGGGACCGGCGGGCCGGGCCTCCCCATCCATGAGTTCTGGCAGATCCTCAGTCATAAAGGGGACCCGGTTGGAAATCAGGCCGCCGCCATTCGTCACGGCGAGCATCACCGGCGCCGGATGGGGTGGCGGCATGACCGAATCAAGCGACTCACCAGGAAGATTTTTGCCCATCAGGCTCACGTGAACCGGGCCCGCCCCGCACTGGGCACCCAGCGGGAAAATACTGGTGATGTAAGGCAGTGCCCCAACTTTCATCCGATAAACAAAATCCTCGCGCCCCCGATACAGGGTATCCCGGATTGTCAGCACATAGGATCCATCCGCAGGGATCTCACAAAACAACACAGGGTCCTGACTGAATTGAAAGTTGTCGGCCACGCCGACTTCCACGCCATTGGACTTCTGGAGTGTCACAATGGCCTGAAACCAGCCCGGCACTCCATCGGCAATATACGGCACCAACGCCCGGGTGGCGACTTCCACCACCATCTGCTGGCCTTTTTTAGCATTGAAACTGAAGCTATCCACATCACCGGGCATGATCTGGCCATTCAACACCGCCGGCAGGGCCGGAATGGCCAAAGCCGTTTTGGCTTTGTTATTGGGTTCCACCTCGGCCAGTTCCTTAAGCTGACCCACCTGAAAAATCAGTTTATTGGAGAGTCCGTCGGGAGTGACCAGGCAGAACTCCACATCGCCGGGGGCCGCATTCGAACTGATCGTGGCCTTGAGGGTAATCGCCTCATCAATGGCCGCTTCATTTTTCTTCTTTTGCTTTTTCTGTTTCGCCTCTTTCCCCTCATAGGGATCCGCCGACTTGATCACCTTGAAGGAGACCCCATTGCCGGAAACGAGCACAGCGGAAGTTCCGTAAATATTCTCACCGCCCACCTGAACCTCCACCGAACCGCCCCTGGCTCCGCCCGCGGGATACACATAGCCGATGTGGGGATTTTTGACCGCCTCACGCTGGGCCAGCCCCTCCCCGGCCATTCCGATGAACGCCAACCCTATAATGACCGCGACGATTCTCACATGATCTCCCTTAACAAGCCGCCCGTTTCCTTTTCCGGAATCGCATGATTCGCCAGAGGCGACACCACCACGTCCAACCCCTGCGGGTGGGGCAGTTTGGCCAGGGGATCAATACCTAGCAACTCATACATACTCCCCATCAAGTCCCACGGATAAATGGGCCGATCAATGACGGTTTCGCCCCGTTCATCCGTCTTCCCGACAACCGAGCCACCCCGGAAGCCGCCCCCGGCCACAAGGGCGGAAAAGGCCTTCCCATAATGCCCACGTCCCCCATCCCATGGCGGTTCCCATTGGATTTTCGGGGTTCTCCCGAATTCGCCACTGACCCAGACCAGGGTGCTGTCCAGTAGCCCGCGGTCAGAAAGATCCTGCAGCAAGGCCGAAAGCCCCTGATCGAGTTCGGGCAGCTTTTTGCCCATCGTCTGAAAATGTTGCTTGTGGGTATCCCAGCCCTGGTGATTGATCGTGATGAACGGCACTTCCCGCTCCACCAGCCGGCGGGCGAGCAGACAGGACTGCCCGAACTTGGTCCGTCCGTAGCGGTCCCGGAGTTCCGGCTTTTCATCGGCAATGGCAAACGCCTTCCCCGCCGGACCCAGAATCATTTCGTAAGCCTGTTTCTGGCTGGCCTCAACGCCCTGGACCCCCGCATCCGCCTGCAGGGTTCGCGCAAAACTATCGATTCCTTTCAGCAGGTCACGCCGTTCCCGCTGGCGCGCGTCGGTAATGTTTTCAGCCACAATCCCCTCTACCGCGAAAGGATCACGACCGGGATCACCGCCCGTTGAAAACGGCTTGTATTTGGAACTCAGGAAGCCGGCCTCAGAGAAACGCCCCTGCGGGGCCGTCAACGTGATGTAGGGCGGAAGCATGCCCTTGTAGCCCCCATTCGGCCCCTTGAAGTAGGAGACCAGGGAGCCAATCCCGGGACACACGGGGCCTCCATCCGATTTCCGGCCCGTCTGCACCATGTAAGCCGCCGTCTCATGGCTGTTATTCCCATGGGTCATGCCGCGCAACAAGGCATATTTGTCAGCCATTTTGGCCAACTGGGGCAGCATCTGACACAGCTCGATGCCCGCCACATTGGTAGCCAGCGCCTTCGTGTACGGTCCGCAATAATCCCGGCCGGCTCCCGGCTTGGGATCAAAGGTGTCCAGATGCGATGGCCCGCCCCAGAGCCAGATCTGGATGACAGACTTCGCCCGTTGCTTTCGCGTCACGGCCTTCGGAACCCCGGCTTCGCCCGCATTTGCCCGGGTATTCAGCAGGCGGCCCAGAAACAGTCCCGCCAGCCCCAGCGCGCCGTACCCGAGAAAGTCACGTCGTGAAACAGCTGTTCCCACCATGTCATTTGGAGCGTGTTGTCGTTTCATAGAGTCTAGTGTTTCAAAATAAATTCCTTGGAATTCATCAGAGCCCAGGCCAGGTCGTTAACAGAGTCGTTAAAATTTCGTTTGGGCGACGTTAAATAGGATTCAGCGATCTCCGATTCAGGAGCAGAGGGGAATCGGGAGAGAACTCTTAAATAAAGCTCCTCAATCAGCTTCTGGTTTTCCTGCTTAAGCACCTGGGCATCGGGCTTGGCGATCGCCTTCTCTCTCGCGGTAATCAGCTGCCGTATTACCCAGCTTTTCTCGATCTTCTTCTGGATATGGCTGGAGTTCAACAGGTGTTGCGCCTGAAACACCGAGGGCGCGGAGACCCGTTCAGATTCATAGGAGGTGTTGCGCGAAGGACGCCCGAACAATTCCAGGAAAGGAAGCTCAATGCTCCCGTCGGCCAAACTGATCGCACGCTGATCATCCGGCAGGAACGTAAACGGTTCAGGGATACTGCTGGTATATTTATCACCCGATCCGGTGATCTGGTTGATGGCATCCAGTAAAGGCTCCGCCTCTATCCGGCGGATCCGATAGTGCGAAAACCCGGACCCATCGGAGGCATTCCGTCGATTAGGCACCGAAGAGAACTGATAGACGCGCGAGGTCAGGATGAGCCGGTAAATAGGCTTGATATCAAACTGATGTCCCACGAACTCCTTTTCCAGGAAGGTAAGAAGCTCCGGACTCCAGGGCGGATTGGACGTCCGCATATCGTCCGGTTCATGAACAATGCCGCGCCCCAGCAGCCAGTACCAGGTCCGGTTCACCAGGGCACGGGCAAACCAGGGATTCTCCGGGGCGGTCAGCCAGTGGGCGAATACCGCCCTGGGATCCTGATCCGCAGGAATATCAAATACCCGGCCGTCCAGCGCCATGGGCTTGACCGGCTTGCCATCGGCAGGATTCACCAGCTTCCCGTCCGGATTAAAAAAGACAATCTCTTCCTTCCACTCGTCGGTCCCCTTGTACCCGATTTTGGCAAAAAACGCGGAGAACCCCAGAAGCTGGGATTCTGACAGGCCCAATGCCGACAGGCGCACCCCCATAAAGACCAAGGCGACATTGTCGGCAATCGGCCGGGGTGAACGATCCTGGAACGCGCGATAGAAATTCGCAGGAGGCGCGCGGAAATTACTACCGGAAGCGGTCAATAACTCCCTGACGAACTGGTCGTAGGGTTTGTTGGCGCGAAAGCTTTCACGAACCCAGCGATCATAGGTTTGAACCGCATTGGGCCAGAGGTTACTGGGAAATTCGGACTTTATCCGCAACAAATCCCCCCACTTCAACCCGAGATACTCGGCAAATTCAGGCCGCTGAAGCAGCAGGTCGATGCATTTATCCCGCTTGGCAGGATCCTGATCCGCGAGAAACCGCCGCACCTCACCCGGTGAGGGCAACGTCCCGATCGTATCCAGAAACACGCGCCGGATGAACACCTCGTCCGTGCACCGGTCAGAGGGCGGGATCCGCTTGGCCTTTAAGGCCGATAACACAATGGTATCGATTGAATTTGTCCGCTCAGCCCCCTGCACCCAAGGCAGGCAGGCGCCTACCATCAGCCAAATGATTAATGGCACTATTTTGAGCATTCAAACCTCAATTGATTAAATAAATCCGCGGATATGATCTATTAAACGGAAGAACCGCATCGTTTATTGTAACCCATTCCATATTTCTAACGATTTCGCTGATGCCGCCATACCGTAATAGCAATCCACAATATCGGCAGGAGGCCCCAATAGAGCATCATGAGCCCCGGACTTTGCCACCAGTTCATCCCATTGAAATGCCAGTCTGAGAGGGGGAAAAACAGGGGCGTCTGAAACCGGCCCGAGCCGTGCGAGAAACTGTCCATGAGAATGTGGAGCGGCCACGCCAGGGCGGGAATGAACAGTGGGCGGGCCATCATGCGAAGCATAAGCAAGAAGAGGCCGGCGAAAATCAGGCTATGGGAGAAGTGGTAGAGCACGAACACGTAGGATGGCAGCGTTTGAAAGGACGGCGAGTCCCCTTGAATCCACATATGGCTGAAATAAACCCCGATTGAAGTCATATCCGGTAGGATTCCGAACCCAGCGGCCGCCCAGAGGGTCCTATCCCGCAGCGAGGAGCGGCGGAGCGCCGACCAGCCTATACGGCCGCCAGCCAATCCGCTGCGGCTGAACAGCGTCACCCCATACAATGCATGTGCCAGAATGTCCACGATCGGCGGTCTCCTTGTGCAGGGAGGGGATATTAGACGTACAGTCTCCGTGAAACAAGGTTTCTCCGCCCACCCGGCGAACACCACCTCGCCCAGATGAATAAAAAACGGCACACTTCCGTCTATACGGGTATAAGCGATCATGGTAATGTTTATTTCTGACAAACCGATCATCTGGGAGATTAATATGAAAAAAACAATGATTCTCAAAACGGCAGGCGTGGCAGTGGCTGGACTCATGATGATGGGGTGCTCCACCCCGCAATATCAGGAAAATCCGTCCACGTTCAATCAGGCCGCCATTGGGGCCGCTTTAGGGGCCATTGCGGGCGGTATCATCGGTAATAACAGCCACGGCGCATTCGGAAACGGCGAAGGAGCTGTTGCCGGAGCGGCGATTGGCGGACTTCTCGGAGGCGCCATGGGGCACCAGACCGACAAATCGAATACTCAAATGGGCCATATGAATGCCCAAGTGAATGCCGCAAACGAAGCGGCCAATACCACGATCGTCAACGTGAAGAACTCCAACGGGTCCTATACCCCTGTGACCCTACGTCGGGTGGGCAATCAATATGCCGGTCCGCGGGGTGAATATTACCCGTCAATGCCGACGGAAGATCAGCTGAAAATCGCGTACGGATTCTAAGTCAGGCTCCATATGCACCGGCGCCGACAGAGCGGCGGCCTCCATTTAATAATGGAGGGTTTTGCTCTGTCAAAACCTCTGCGTCTATTTCGCCAGCAGCACGATAATCAACTTCCCCTGCGCGGATGAAATCCCCCCGATGATTAAAGGGGTTCCATCCCGCAGTTCCACCGTGGTCTGCATGATTTTCTTTCCACCCCGTTCCAGCACCACGCTCAGGTTGTCCTGCCCCCCGGAACAGCGGGCAACAATCCCTGAATTCAATGAAGCCACACCGTTGGCCGGTAGCGCCATGGAGCGGCTTGCCAGCAATTGAAAGGATTTATAAGGGAGATTGTTCTGCAGCAGGTTCGCCACGTCCCCCAGGCCGACCCCCATCCCCTGCCCGGCATGACTGGCTTCCACCAACCGGACGGTTAGCAGTGAGCCGGCCAGCCCATTCCCTGCGGTCCACATGAGGGCCAGAAATAGAAATATTTTCAGATTAAAGGTCATGTGCTCCCTTCACCGGCCTCCAAGTCCGTCACCCAAACCACCGTCCCGGGATTATCCTCATCCGTCATGATAATCACCCCGCTATGCGGGGCCAGGACTTGCATGGACTTGACCTGGGTGACCAACGCGGAGGAGGCCGGCCAGAAATAAAGGCCAACCGCGAGGAACAGCGCCACCGTAGCGGCGATATACCGCCAACTCAGAACCGGGAACCCAAGAGGCGCGCCTTCCGCCGGGGAGTCCTGACGCATCAGGGTGGCACGCGCCTTGAAATCCTGCTGAAACGATGCCGTATCATTCTGCGGAGGCGGGGTCCTCCGGCTTCTCAAGCCGGTCTGTATTTGCGCCCATGAACGCTTGTTCATATCCATCCTCCTGCTGTCTTTATTCCCAGAGCCGCCAAGGCCTTAAGGAGTTTGCGCCGCCCATTAAAGAGCCGGGACATCACGGTCCCGATCGACACTCCCGTTGCCGCGGCAATCTCGGCGTAACTCAGGCCATCCGAAAATCTCAATAACAACACCGCGCGATGTTCGGCCGACACGGTCTCCAGAGCAGAATTGATAGCCGCCTGAAGCTCAGCGCCCGCCATCAGTTCGGAGGGTTCACGTTGACGGGGATCCGCAAACTGAAGCCCCTTCTCCCCCTCATCGTCCTCCGCTTCCAGCGGCTGAACCACATGACGTCGCTTCCGCAACCAATCCACCGAGCAGTTATGCGCAATCCGGCACAACCACGTCCGGACCGACGACCGACCCGTGAAGCCTGGAACCGATTTCCAGGCCCGCAGATAGGTTTCCATCACCATGTCTTCCGCCTCATCCGGCCCTACCAGCCGCCACGCCACCGCATGAATGGTCGGGCGCGACTCCTCGAACAATGCCAGGAAAGCATCCACATCGCCCTTCCTGGCACGTTCAAGAAGCTCGGCTGATACAATCGCCTCCATAGTTTAGACGGATGAAACGCAGTTTATATTCAGATCATTCAATAATTGGTTGCCGCAATCTCGAAAAAGGCCTGGGGATGCTGGCACACCGGGCACTTGGCCAAGGCGCTGGTCCCCTCGTAGACAAAACCGCATTCGCGGCAACGCCACTTGACCTTGACGTCCTTCTTGAAGACTTTACCCTCTTCCAGATTCTTCAACAGGGCCTGATAACGCTCCTCATGCTCCTTCTCAATTTTGGCAATTCCCTCGAAAAGGCGGGCAATCTCATCAAACCCTTCCGCCCGGGCTTCCTTGGCCATGCGGGGGTACATTTCGGTCCATTCCTCATGCTCCCCACCTGCTGCGGCCTTCAAATTCGCCAGTGTATCCCCAATGCCGCTCAATGCCTTGAAATGCAGCTTGGCATGGGTTTTCTCCTGTTCGGCGGTCTCCAGGAACAACGCGGCAATCTGCTCATAACCTTCCTTCTTCGCCGTCGAGGCAAAATAGGAGTACTTGTTGCGGGCCTGCGATTCGCCGGCAAAGGCGTCCTGCAAATTCTTTTCCGTCTTCGATCCTTTGAGTTCTGCCATACTGATTCTCCCTTTGGAGGGTTTTGCTCTGTCAAAACCACTATTTTTTTTATACCGGCGCCGACAGAGCGGCGCCCTCCAGTGAAATCAATTCCGGGACGGCCTACCCCGCCAGGGACTTGCGAACGATGTCTTCGACCGTGGCGGCGGTCATGTTGGGCTGTTTAATGACACCCAATACGAGCTCCTGGGCTTCGGCCCGCTTGTAGCCAAGGGAAATCAACGCCAGCACCGCGTCGCGCAGCTTTACATCCGATTCCGTGTTGAGACCGCCGGTCGCGGAAGCGGCCAGGATCTCGCCAGCGCCGAATTTGTCACGCAACTCAATCACCATCCGTTCAGCGGTTTTTTTACCGATTCCGGAGATGGAACTCAGCCGCTTCACATCGCCATCCTTGATCGCCACCTTGATTTCCCGGACCGTCATGCCGCTCAGCGCGGACAGGGCGATCTTGGGCCCAATCCCGGATACGCCCAGCAACAACGTGAAGACCCGGCGTTCATCCGCCGTCATGAAACCGAACAACCGGTGTTCGTCCTCGCGGATGTGGTCGTGCGTCAATAACCGCACCGTCGCCCCCAACACAGGGAGCCGGTCATAACTGCTCAGGGAGATGACCACCTCATACCCCACCCCGCCGACATTCAGGACCACATGGGTCGGCTCCTTCTCCTCAATGATCCCCTCAAGAAATGTAATCATACGTCCCTCGCGTTTATCATCAGGTTCTAGATGGGCTTCGGGGCCAATTCCGCAATCGGGTTGCGGCTGTTGAAATGGCACAGGGCGATCGCCAGGGCATCCCCGGCGTCCTCCTGCGGCTCCTCTTTCAACCCGAGCACCACCATGGCCATTTTGCGAACCTGCAGCTTGTCGGCGGAACCAATCCCGGTGACGGACTGCTTCACCCGGCGCGGTGCATATTCGTAGACCGGAATTCCGGACGTCGCGCAGACCGCAATCACCACACCCCGCGCCTCACCCAGCACCATGGCCGTGCGGGCATTTTTGGCAAAGAAAATATCCTCGATCGCGGCCAGTTCAGGCTTGGTCCGCGCAATGATCTCGCGGATCCCGCCATCAATCCGCCGGAGACACTCCGATAAAGAAAGACGGTCGGAGTTGTGGATCCGACCGTACTCAACCGCCATCATTTTGCCGGCAAGGGACTCCACCACGCCCACGCCTGTTGAGCGTAACGAGGTATCTATCCCGAGCACGCGCATTATTCCGCCGAGATCAGCGCCAGAACGCTGTCATCCAGATCCATGTTGGTATACACGTCCTGAACGTCATCGTTATCTTCGAGCGTGTCCACAAACTTCATCACCGCTTTAGCGACCGTCTTGTCGCTGACCGCCGTGTACGTTTCGGGAACCAGCCGGATCGCTGAATCATCGGTCTTGATGCCGGCCTTCTCGAGGGCATCAAACACTCCCTGAAACGCGTTGGGATCGGTGAGGATCTCGTACTGTTCGCCATCCAGGCTCATGTCATCCGCACCGGCATTCAGGACGATATCCATCAATTTGTCTTCTTCGATGGACTTCGCATCCACAAAGATCTGGCCGCGCCGCTTGAAGCCACGGGAGACGGATCCCGGCGCCGCGAGGCTCGAGCCGTTCTTGGAGAAGATGTGGCGAAGTTCCGCCGCCGCACGATTCTTGTTGTCGGTCAGGACCTTGACCACCACGCCGACGCCGCCTGCGGCAAAGCCTTCGTAGGTGATATCTTCCATGACCTCGGAGGCCAGCTCGCCGGTGCCCTTCTTGATGGCACGGTCAATGTTTTCATTGGGCATACTGGATGCCTTGCAACGGATAATCAAGTTGCGCAGGGCCGTATTGGTGTCGGGACTCCCGCCACCCGCCTTGGCCACAACCATCAATTCCTTGGCCATCTTGCTGAAAATCTTACCACGCTTGGCATCCGCCGCGCCCTTCTTATGCTGAATTGTCTTCCACTTACTATGACCGCTCATCTCATTCCTCTCTTTCCTGATACTGGTTTGAACCCGGTTAAACCGGACTCATCTTGAATCCCACCAAACTGTCCTGCGCCGGGGTTTCATACTCCTGAATCCAGCCTTCACAAAACCCCAACCGCTCCATTGCCTCAACCACCAAACCATACTCATCCTGCGTCGGACGTCGATTCCAGGGCGCCTCATTCAGCGCCTTGTATGCCGGCGTATACTGGGCCATCACGCTCACGGGGATCCCAGTCCCCACCGCTTCAGCCAGCCATTCCAGATTGGCCACCGCCTCTTCGGCCCGGCCCGGCAACACCAGCATCCGGCAAATCGTACCCCGCTCCGCCACCCCCGCCCCGTCACATTTCAACGGGCCGGTCTGGCGCCACATTTCCAGCAAGGCCGCCCGCGATGCCCCGACATACCCCGCGCCATCCGAACCGGCTTTCGCCGATGCCTCCTGCGCATATCTCAGGTCCGACAGGTACACATTGACCCAGCCGTCCATCGCTTTAAGCTGTTCAACCCTCTCAAAACCGCTTGTGTTATACACGATTGGCCGCGAGAGTCCATCCGCAACCACACGGCTCCATGCTTCATGGATCCAGGGCAGCCAGGGGGTCGGGCTCACCAGATTCCAATTATGACACCCCTCCAGCGCCAGCGACTTCAGTATTTCCGCCAATTTTTCAACCGAAACCGCACGCCCCTGCCCCTCCTGGCTCCAGGGATAATTCTGACAATACACACACTTCAACGTACACCGGCTGAAGAAGACCGTCCCGGATCCCTTGGGTCCGGAGACCGGCGGCTCCTCGCCGTGATGCAGCCCGTACCGGTACACCTCAACGGTTCCGCCCGCCTGGCAATATCCCCGCTGCCCGTCCGCCCGGTTGACCCCGCACTGCCGGGGACACAACTCACAACGCGCCATGGATGCAGCAAACGGATTCACCAGCGGAGATTACTCCTGCTCCTCTTCTTTGTTTTTGGCCGCCGCCGCAATAATCTTCTGGGCCACTGTGGACGGGACCACATCGTAACGGGCAAAGGCCATCTCAAAGGAACCCCGCCCTCCCGTCATACTGCGTAGCTCGGCACAATAATTGAATAATTCCGCCTGCGGGATATCCGCAGTGATGATCTGAAGTCCCTCACCCGCCTCCATGCCGACGATGCGACCCCGCCGGTGACTCATGTCCCCGTTGATATCGCCCATGAAGTGATCGGGAATCGTAATCTTGACCGACATGATCGGCTCCAGCAGCACGGGCCGGGCTTTGCTCATCGCCTCACGGAACGCCCGGCCGGCGGCAATCTTGAAGGCTACTTCGGACGAATCGACATCATGGTAGGACCCATCATAGACGGTGGATTGGACCCCCACCACCGGACACCCCGCCAGGGAGCCCTTTGCCATTCCATCCAGAACGCCCTTATGCACGGCCGGCACAAAATTATGAGGGATCGCGCCCCCCACCAGCGCATCCACAAAGAGATGCTCGTCCCCCTCGGGCAGCGGGGCGACCTTCAGGTAGACCTCGCCATATTGGCCCCGGCCGCCGGACTGCTTCTTATGTTTGTAGTGCCCGTCCCCTTGGCCGGTTACCGTCTCTTTATAGGCCACCTTGGGCGTGCTCAGGACCACATCCACATTGTTGCGCTTCTTCATGCGCTCCACGGCGACCGCCAGATGGGTATCACCCATGCCCGCCAGAATGGTCTCATGGGTATCCGCATGCCGCTCCACATGAATCGTCGGATCATCTTCAGCCAACTTGTGAAGGGCGGTCCCGATCTTGTCCTCATCCCCCTGGGTTTTGGCCGTCACGGCCACCCACATCACCGGATTGGGGAAGGTGAACGGCGCAAACGTGGCCTTCGCCGGGGCCTGACACAGGGCATCACCCAGGGCGGTAACCTTTAATTTTGAGATCGCCACAATGTCACCGGCCTCCGCTTCTGTAATGGGGGTCTGCTTTTTGCCATTCAGCGACACGAACTGAACAATCCGTTCCTTCTGGTCCTTGGTGACATTCACGACATCCATGTCGGGCTTGAGCTTTCCCCCGCAGACATAGACGAAGCTCATGTGACCGATGAAGGGATCATTCACGGTACGCCAGACGTAGCCGACAAACGGCGCGGTGGGCGCCGTATCAATGGGCTTGCCCTCGGCATCCTTAACGGGACGATCAGCCGGTGACGGGAAGAAACGGGCGATGCCATCCAGCAGTTCACCCACCCCAACATTCTTCAGCGCCATGCAGGCGAATACCGGAACCAGCTTGCGATCAAACACCGCATGACGCAGGCCATCGGCAATTTCGCGGGCGGACAAGGGCTGACCGGCCAGATATTTCTCGATCAGGGTATCATCCGTTTCGGCGGCCATTTCGACCAACGCGCCCTTGGCTTCCTTCAGGGCCACCTCGACCGAAGCGGGCACCTCGGTGGCCGCCAATACATCCACCACCCCGCTGTTATCCGGCAAGGGCATGAGCACGGGGATACAGCGGTCGCCCCAGGTGGCCTTGATATCGGCCATGACTTTTTCAAACGGGGAATTTTCCCGATCCAGCCCCGTCACCACAATCGCGCGGGGGATATCGAGCGCGGAGGCCTGTTTCCAGGCCTTCATCGTACCGAGCTGAATGCCGGCATGGGCATCGACGGTAATCAGGGCGGCGCCGGCCATCCGGCTGGCCTGGATGACCTGTCCGAAGTAATCGGCATAGCCGGGAGTGTCACAGAACACGATGTCCATGTTGTGGCCATCGGAGCTTTTATAGGTGCCGCAAAAGGACTTGGAGTAGATCGTGGTCTTGCGGGCCTTTTCCTCATCCGTATAGTCGCCCAGGCTGGACCCCTGATCCACGGAACCCAACCGGTCATTGGCCCCCATCTTGAATAACAAGGCGTCCGCAAGTGTTGTTTTTCCGCTCGCCGTATGGCCCATCAAGACGAAATTCCGAACGTCGCTCACTGCAATGTTCTTCATGCTCGTATTATCCCTTCGGCTGTTTGCTGAATGCTTCCACCATCGCACATAACCAGTTCTCATTATCTATCACAACCGACACAATTTACACAACTTCAAGATTTGATCCCCAGTAATGGGGCCCAAGCCTCCGCAGTCTTCCGTTAACAGGAGGGCGCCGCCCGGCCCTCTCCCCTCCCCGGGTGGCGGCCGACGTCCCTGTCGGCCGATTCATCGCAGAGCTGGGGAAAGCGGCTCTGCCACTCTGAGCGGCCCTCACCCCATTCTCCTGGGGGTAGCAGCCGGTGGTTTTGACGAACCAAAACCCTCCATCAGAATTTCGCCAAATCAATTGCTAAAACAATAAAACAGGTTTTAGCACCACTACACCACGGCGATTCCGAGGATCGCCCAGGTCTGCCAGCGTTTAGGCGAACCCGCTGAGTCCATCGCCGAAATCGCTTTTGCCAGCGGCTACGAGACCCTGTCACACTTCAACCGCCAGTTCCGCCGGATCATGAAGATGACTCCGCGGCAATACCGGCACCAGATGTCAGGCCTCCTCGTCCGGCAGGAGATTTAGCCTGAATATCCTGGGGCCCGGCCGCGGGCCCCACTCATTTCCCCGTTCAGTACCGGCCATACCGCTGAATGGTCGCCATCAGGAGTCGCATGCCGGTCAACCGGCTTCCATTATTGACCGAGCCTGCGGTTCCAAATCTCAGTCCCCGCTTGGCTTTGGCCTGTGCGAAATCACGCAGGAATTCAGCCACCATATTGGCTTCCTCATTCCGGCTGAACGTAAAGGGCCCTAATTGTCCGTCAATCACGACATTTGGACAGTGCTCACGGATCTCACTTACCGTCAGCGTGGGCCCGAAATTGACCCCGGTCATGTTCAGTTCTGAAAGCTGGGGCAGCAGGTGGTCCATTTTCGAATCGCTGTGCTGGTAGCGACTATCACCGGGATTCGGTGCATAGCGCCCCATCACCGCCCGGTGGACCGGCATGGCAAATTCCCCATACATCTCGGCATTGAACATACAGCAATTATCATCCGCCCACCCCCAGCCATGCGGTGCGGTGACCTCATCATACCCGGCTTCCTCATCAATAATCCGGGCCCGCCCCAGAATCGCACGGCCAATCAGATCACTGAACCGACGTACCAGTGCGGGATCGTCATAATAAAGGTAGAGTAGGTTTTCGATTCCGAAGATCGAACAGGCGAAGGTGCATGGTCCCCGCTGCCAGCGATAGATCGGCAGCTTGACCCCCAGTCCATTCAAGCGCTGTTTCTCCGCAGCCCAGTTCGCCGGAAGCAGGAATTCACGCAACCCTTCCAGCCGTTTCTCCACGCGATCCAGCAGGGCGGAAAGTTCCTCCGGCGTGTGGGCGGCTTCATGCAACCACCAGGACCCCGTCGGCCCGCCTTCCCATACATTCCGCCCCTCGAAGATTTCCCAAAGTTCTTTGACCTCCGGCCACTGCCGGGCAGGATCAACCGGGGTCTCGTCCAACAACCGCTTGCCGACCATCTTTTCTGACAGATCATTATAGCGCCGCTTCAAATCAAGCGCCCAGGCTTCATCCGCATACAGGAACCGCCACCAGTCCTGCGGCACGCCCAATTCATCAAACACACATTCCCAGTTACAGATCGCGCCTAACGGCACCTGGGGGATGTCCGCGCCAAAGGGATTGCGGTTGGCCACCTCCTGATCCATCCAGAATCGTTCAAGATCAACAGGGGCCAAACATCCATTGGCTTTTGTTTCAGCTAATAAATCATCCACCTGTTTCTTTTGTTCTGCAGAAGCCAGCTCGTATGCGCTCATGTGTATTCTCCTGAATGTTTTTCGAATACCGGAACGCTAACATGTCAATAAACGTTTCATTGCATGGATTGTTGTGTCGTTATATGATTTTGACATGTCATTATTTGATTCATCGTATCTGGACGCCCGGTTTACCCCGACCTCGGAAAGTCATCCGGCACCCGCCTGCATGGATCATCCCGCCGCTGGCCGGTTCCACTTAAGCAACGTCATTTTATTTGAAAAACATCAGGGCCCCTCACGCGCGCGGGAACACCAGCACCGCGTTTACCATCTGCTCATTTTCTGTGAGGGCAAAAATGAGTTCCGGGTCAATGGCCGGAACATCCGTTCCGTCCGCGGAACCTGCGTGCTTTCCGAACCCAAGGACACCCACCATTTCCTGCCCCTCAAACCCGGAACGACCGTCTACCACGCGGTGACGCTCACCTATGACCCCATGCGGATCCCCCCGCCCTGGGCCGAGTTACTCACCTATTATACCGGCCGCCCACTGGAATCGATTCCACCCGTGTTCACCATTCCTGAAACCGCCATGCTCAAACTCCCGCCTATATTGGCGGAACTTCGCGGAGCCATCTCGAGCCATGAACCGGCGTCCATCCAACGGATCCACTTCGGCGTTCTCCAGATGTTTGCCTTTATGGCAGAAGCCATCAGCGAGCAACAGCAGCCGCATCCTGCCCGGCCTCAGGCGCCCGAGATCAACGCCCATGAATTTCTGGATACCCACTATGCCGGCAGGCTCTCCCTCGACGAAGTCGCTCAACGTAGCGGAATTTCCGCCGAGCACCTCAGCCGCGCCTTCAAGCGGCGGTACGGAATCACCCCCAGCCGCTACCGGGACGCCTTACGCATGGATGCCGCCAACAACTTGCTCCGTCACAGCGATTTATTGATCAAGGAGATTGCCTATCGGCTCGGCTACCCGGATCCCTTTACGTTTTCCAAGGCCTTCCACCGGCATTACCACTGCTCCCCCGGCTCCACCCGCCTTGCCATTCCCAAGGGCCAATGCTAAAACCCTCCCCCATGGCCTTACGCAGGAAAATCTTATTTCTCCAGCTCCCCCAATTGGATAACGATATTCATGGGGATACGGAAAATGTCCCGTTGGCCGCCGCTTATCTTCAATACGCGGCCGAACAGGCGGGGGAAGCGGCCCATTATCAATTTGCCCAGCTGCCGGCCTCCGCCGGTGCCCATGACAATGCGGCCCTGCTGAAACAGATTCTCCATCTGAAACCCGACCTCATCGCCTGCACGCTGTATCTGTGGAACATCGAGCGGACCCTGCGGGTGATGCAGGAGATCAGGAAGCGGCGGCCCCATACCCGCATTCTGCTGGGCGGTCCCGAAGCGGCCTATTCCCATCCCTTCCTGTTCGACCAGCCCATTGCCGATGCCATTGCCGTGGGCGAAGGCGAGGTGGTCTTCCCCGCCCTGCTCCGCTCCTTCAGAACCCGCGAGCGGGTCAGCTTCTCCTCGGTCGCACTCAAGTCACCCCAGGGCTACCGCTGGGGTAAAACCGCGCCCCCCCCCGTCGAACTGTCGCAACAGATCCCCCCGCCCGGCTATGCGGCCTGCCGGCCTGATGCCAAAGGCATGGCCTATCTGGAAACCTCACGCGGCTGTCCCATGCGCTGCACCTACTGCCGCTACCCGCATCTGCGCCACTCCATGTCATTCCTCAGCCCCGCAGACATCATGGCGCGCATTGACGCCCTGCAACAAATGGGCGCCCGTGAAATCCGCTTCGTGGATCCGACCTTCAATGCCCATCCCCGCTTCCGGGAGATCCTGACCCAACTGGCGGCCTATAATCGCACCGGGGCCCTCGCCTTCTTTGCCGAACTCAATGCCGGACGCCTGACCGACCAGGAGGCCGACCTCATGGAGGCCGCCCGCTTTGTGGATATTGAAGTCGGGGTCCAAAGCCGGGATGCCGCCGTACTCAAGGCGATCCGCCGCCCCACCTCCCTGACACGTCTGGATGCCGGGATCACCCGCCTGACCCGGCGCCGGATCAAGGTCACCGTGGACATCATGTATGGGCTTCCCCTGCAGCAGGTCGAGGAGGTTCAGCAATCCGTGAAGTGGGCCTTGAAGTTACCCGGCGCCAATATTCAATGCCTGCAAACCCTGTTGTTACCCGGCACCGAATTGCGCGATCGGCAGCAGGAGTGGGCGATCGAGGCACAGCCCCTGCCCCCGTATGCCGTGACCCGGACCTCCACCATGGATCGCCCGGCGTTTCAAACCATTGAAGCCCTGATCGCGCAGCACCCCAAACTCCGCTCAGACGTGCCGACCCCGCAATTTGTGGGTAGGAAACTCGACCTGTTCCCCGAGCTAATCCCCGTGACGGTCCCGGGGAAAAGCCCGCTCACCGGCACCCGGAACCGCCGGGCCTATATTTTCCAAGGGGCGAATCTATTCGCGCAACGGGATTCCCTGTCGGACTTTATCCAAAAGGCCATCCGGGCGCTTCCGGACAACCTTTTCCAGTTTGTCCTGGCCCCGCAATCCGAGGAACCGCTGGATTTACTGGATAATCTGATTGCCGTTATCCGCCTGGCCCCCACCCACCTGACGGACCGCTATGCTTCGGTCGCCCTGAACCACAAAATCGCCTCCCGGCGGCTGATGATCCAGCTCCCGAAAGGCCGGGCGATCTCACGCTCATGGGCGGATGAAGCTGAAGCCATCTTGTCGTCCGCCTTTTTCTAAATTCAATAGCAGGCCCAGCTCATGGTCCATCCGCGGAACGGCGCACGGCATTTCAATGGAGGGCGCCGCTCCGTCGGCGCCGTGCTCAAGCCTGATAACAGAGCTTGAGCAAATTACGCGCATTGGAAAGACAAAGACATTTTCTCCTGTTCAGCTTTGGAGATTTTTTGACGACCGGCCACTTGCCGCCACTGCTTGACCGCGAGGCGAACCCCATCCATTATGGCTTTCGCCCGGGCAGCCTTCAGGTGGAACGATTCCGCAACCTCTAACGCCAGATCGAGATCAAGCCGGTTGTCATTTTCGGTAATATTGAGCGTCAACCCCTCTCCTTGCGGGTTTGGATTCATGTCATAAGCCGGCGAGAGCATCCAACCGTTTCTGGACGCGAGCAAAAACCCATGGTTCCGCAAGTGATCATCGGTATTGCTCACGCAAATGTTGAAAACGATCCGCCGCCAAAGTTCGGCAAGGTCGGCTTCAGGAGCCGCCCCGTTCCGCATGACAAACTCGGCTAGTTCCAGGTAACTTACCCCCGTCACGGCGTTTGCCCCATCCGTGTATCCCAGCAATGTCATGGCTGAGGCAAAGTGAATTCGCTGGCCTGACCGCGTGCGATCGAAACGGCGGGACAGAAATGTGTGATACCGGCTTGAAAATTTAAGAACAGCCGTCTCCGGCACCCGAAGTCCCGCCTTTCGGGCAAGTTCATGGAGAACGAGTTCCCAAGCCCCGGTATCCTCCTCATCGTACCGGCTCGGAAATTTCGCAATCCAGAGACGGCCCTGGTCATCTATCACACCCGCTTTAGGTCGGGCGCCGCCTAGTGATGACCCCGGAGCAATCAGTTGATTCAACCACTTCAACGTTTCTTCATTATCCTGCAAATCGCTCTCCTCGAACCGCAGGCTGGCATTTTCCAAATCCCGGAGTGAAGCCCATGGGGGGGTCGCCATCCGCTCATCACTGTTCAGGTAACACGCCTGCACGCCTTCCCGGAAGCGCAGGGCCCCCATTCGCTGTCCGTCATAGACCCCCAGAAGGTAATCAAGTTCCGTCAATCGTTTTTCGGCACGATGCTCGCGCCGCGCATAGCACGCCTCCCGGCGACGCATCAGCAGGCGCCCCCACCGGTCCGGAGATGAGTCGAGGAAAATACCGAAGTTCTGCCTGGCATCCCGGAGATACTGCTTCCCCTCGAACAATTGGAGTTCCGGATCAAGTTGTTGTGCCAACCCGCCCGACAGCCAACTCCCGTCATATTCGAACGAAAACACTTCTTTGCCGCGAACCCGATCCATGGAAAGACGCCCCATCAGCTGCGGAGTGCTCAATTCAGCCCAATCGGCATAAACGCAAACCTGTCGGGGCAACTCACTCACACGGCCTCCACCTTTGGGAGCTTCGCCGCGCGTTTGCGAACGACGAGTTTGGCATCCTGAAGTTTGCGTCCGAGCACATCGTCCTGGGCAACCAATAACAGGTCCTGCTCAAGCCCGAGTGTAAAGAGGATGAGGAAATACGCTCCGAGGGCAACGTGGGCGTTCCCCTTCTCCACCTGCCAGAGCGTGGAGCGGCTTATTCCCGCCCGCTCCGCCACTACGGACGCACTCAACTGACGGCGTAACCGTGCGAGTTTGATATGTTCCCCGAGCAGAGGCAAAACCTTGCGAGATGACATCGGCAAGCTCAATGTGGTCTTCATAATGTCGTTAATAATAGACATATAGGCTTATAATGTCAAATATAAGCATGATAGATTAATTTCGAATTGCCCCTTATCACCAGTCTAAACCATTTGGAACGCGCGACTACCTCCGCGCCCATCTCAATTTTGCGGAGATTGAGCGAGGATTGGCGAAGCTTTCGGTCGCGCCGGCACGGATCGGCTCGGAGGCGATGGCGACGTAGAGGCCGTCACGCAGTCCGGCCTCGAAGGCTTTCTTCACCCGCCGGTCTTCGCCTGAATGGAAGGTCAGGATGGCCACTCGGCCCCCGGGATTGAGGCATTGGGGCAGCACACGCAGGAACTGGTCGAGCGCGACCAGCTCCTCATTCACGGCGATACGGAGGGCCTGAAACACGCGGCGGATGGACTTCACCCGGTCCACTTCGACCGTTGCCGGCGGGAGGGCCTGGCGGATGGCCCTGCCCAGGGATAGGGTGGTGTCGAAACGGCCTCCTGCCAGGGCGGCGGCCAGGGCTCCGGCATGCGGTTCGTCGGCGTTATCCGCCAGCAACCGGGCCAGCAGTTTGGGGGTGATCCCCTGAATCAGTTCTGCGGCCGACTGGCCACGGCGCGGGTTCATCCGCATATCGAGTGGACCTTGAAGTTTCACCGAAAACCCACGTGCCGGATCGTCGATCTGCATCGAGGAGACACCCAGGTCGGCGAGAATCAGGTCGACGCCGGGAAGTCCCTCGGCCGTGAGGAGCTTCGAGAGACCGGCAAAGTTGCTGCGGCGGGCCTGAAATGCATCAGCGCCAAACCCGAGGGCTTGCAACCGCGCCTCGGTTTTCGGCAGCTCGATCGGATCGACATCCAGTCCGATAAGCCGTCCGCCGGGCAGAATCAGGGGCAGGATCTCACGGGAATGGCCCCCATAGCCAAGCGTGGCATCCACGGCGGTCTCGCCGGGTTTCGGGTTCAAGGCCTGCAGGATTTCCGTGACCATGATAGGCCGATGGGTGCCCGCAGGGGTTTTACCGGCCGCCAGAATTTTGCTGATCGTCCCGGGGTGATCCGCCGCCTCCAGCTCCTTGTATTTATCCTCAAACCGACGCGGATTTTTCCCATGGTAGCGCGTCCGGCGGCGATGCGGCTGAGAAACCGCGTCATTGTCTGGTGAAGGGACCGGCATGAAGTTGTCAGATGGCTCACTCATTTCGATGGTTACCATACCATATCGTCACGTCGGCCTAGACAAAATAGCGGAAAAGAGGGAAAATAATCACGAAGGGATAGATGAAGAAAGGAGGGCATTATGCATCCTGTCATTACAATGAAAACGTGGGCTCATGCACATCACGTGGATTCACGCCATGAGGTGGCCGACCGCCTGACTCAGTGGGTTCATGGGGAGGATTTCTGGCCTGTGATCGGCGTCGTTCTGGCGCTCACAATCATGGCCATCATGGTCTATATGGCCGCAAAATTCGCCCCTTTGAACGGCGCTGATGCCATGTATAGTTCCCCCTCTTACATGTGGATGCATTGAGACAGAGTTACGGTTGATTTCCCATCTTAATCGTAATCATAATCGTGATCCTTTCCGTGGCAGAAGATTACGATTAGGCATTCGAATCGCCTGTCCCTCAAGATAGGCGATGACCCCGGCGGCCGCCTGACGGCCATCCCGGATCGCGCGGACCACGAGGGAGGCGCCTTGCGTCATATCACCGGCCACAAAGATGCCGGGGAGGTTGGTCATGTTCTGCTTGTCACGCCAGATCACCCCGCTGGGTTCGGTCTTGATGGCAAGTCCCTCCACGATTTTATTGCGCTCGGGACCGGTAAAGCCCATCGCCAACAGGATCAGGTCAGCCTCAATCACAAACTCGGAACCGGGCTTTTCGACCAGGGAAGGGCGTCCGCCACCAGCCGGGGTCACCCACTCCACCTCCACCGCGCGCACGGACTTCACGGTGCCATCGCGGCCCATGAATTCCTTGGTTGCCACGCACCAACGCCGGGTACAGCCTTCCTGATGACTGCTCGAGGTCCGCATCTTCACCGGCCACATGGGCCAGGGCGTAGCGGGGGACCGGGTCGGCGGCGGCTGGGGTAAAATCTCGATCTGGGTAACCGATTTGGCCCCCTGCCGGATGGAGGTCCCGACGCAATCGGAGCCCGTATCGCCCCCGCCGATCACCAACACGGTTTTCCCGGCCGCCAGGATGTCGGTGCCCGGCTCGACGATCTCCCCGCCCAGCCGCTTGTTCTGCTGGACCAGGAAATCCATGGCAAAATGAATCCCCTTCAAGTCACGGCCCGGGGCCTTGATATCACGGGCTTCACGGGCCCCGCCGGCCAGACAGATGGCATCAAACCGGTTCTGAAGGTAGTGATAGGAAATATCCTCGCCCACCTTGACCTGATTTTCAAACACCACGCCCTCCGCCTGCATCAACTGGATCCGGCGATCCACCACCCACTTGCCCAATTTGAATTCCGGGATCCCGTATCTCAAAATGCCGCCCGGCTTCTCATCGCTATCATAGACGACGACCCCGTAGCCGGCATGGTTCAGGCTGTCCGCGATCGCCAGACCCGCCGGTCCGGACCCCAACACGGCCACCCGTTCTTTTCGGCGGACCGCCGGAGGGGCGGCCTTCAAATACCCCAGTTCAAATCCTTTTTCAATGATCGCCAGCTCAATCTGACGGATGGAGACCGGCTCCTTGTTGATCCCGAGCACGCAGGCTCCCTCACACGGCGCCGGACAAATGCGCCCGGTGAATTCGGGGAAATTATCTTTCGACAGCAGGATATCCAGGGCCTCTTTCCAGCGCCCCTGATAGACATGCTCATTGAATTCCGGAATCACATTCTCAACCGGGCAACCGCTGCAGTGACAGAACGGCGTGCCACAATCCATACACCGGGCCGCCTGCTCCCGCACCTCGGCGTCCGTGGGCCTGAGCTCCACCGCATTGAAGTCCTTCACCCTCTCGGCCACAGGCCGATAGCCTGGATCGTGGCGTTCAAACTCCATAAACCCGGTTACCTTACCCATGAATCACCTCTGCTCGTTCGGTCGCTTCGTCTTCCTTCATCATCTGGCCCATCACACGGCGGTATTCCATCGGGAACACCTTGATGAAATACGGCAATTGTTCTTCCCAGTTCTCCAGGATGCGTTTGGCTTTCAGGCTCCCGGTATAGCGCAGGTGCTTCTCCAGCAAGCCCCGTAGTTCCGCCTTATCCGTCGCGCTGACCACCAGTTCCAAGTCCACCATGTCTAAATTACAGCGGGCATCAAAGATCCGGTGTTCATCATAAATGTAGGCGAGTCCCCCGCTCATGCCGGCCCCGAAATTGACCCCGGTATGACCCAGCACCACCACCCGGCCGCCCGTCATATATTCGCAGCCGTGATCGCCAATCCCCTCCACCACCGCCGTCGCGCCACTGTTGCGAATGGCGAACCGCTCCCCGACCGCACCATTCAGGAAAACTTCTCCACAGGTCGCCCCGTACAGCAGCACATTCCCGGCAATGATGTTCGACTCCGCCACGTACGTCGCCCCCGGGAAGGGCTTGACGATGATCCGGCCACCGGACAACCCCTTGCCCAGGAAGTCATTGGACTCCCCTTCCAGCACGAGGGTCATGCCCCTGGCACACCAGGCCCCGAAACTCTGTCCGGCCGAGCCCTTGAAGGTCAGGGTGATCGTGTCATCCGGCAGCCCGGTATGACCGTATTTCTTCGCCACCAGCCCGGCAATCATCGTGCCGACCGTCCGGTTCACGTTCCGGATTGGATTTTCCAACGAGACCGGCTTCCCGGTTTCAATCGCCGCCTTGACCTTCGGGATCAATTTAAGATCCATCGCACTGGCCAGCTCGTGATCCTGCTTCCCGACACACCGGACCGGTCCGTCTCCCGGCGGACGATAGAGAATCTTCGAAAAGTCGAGGCCCTTCGCCTTCCAGAAGGTGATCGCCTGGTTCATTTCCAGACAATCCGAGCGGCCGATCATTTCATCAATGGTGCGGAAGCCCAGTTCCGCCATGATTTCCCGGACTTCACTGGCGATGAAGGTGAAGAAATTGACCAGGTGATCCGGACTTCCGGCAAACAACTTACGCAACTTCGGGTCCTGGGTCGCCACGCCTACCGGACAGGTATTGTTATGACACTTGCGCATCATGATGCAGCCCAGCACCACCAGGGCAGTGGTCGCAAAGCCATATTCCTCGGCTCCCAGCAAGGCCGCCACCACCACATCACGCCCGGTCTTGATCTGGCCATCTGTCTGCAGCCGGACCTGTCCTCGCAGGTTATTCAACACCAGCGTCTGCTGGGTCTCGGCCAGTCCGAGTTCCCAGGGCGCGCCGGCATGCTTGATGGAGGACAACGGCGAGGCGCCGGTGCCGCCATCGTAACCGCTGATCAGGACCATATCCGCATGCGCTTTCACCACGCCGGCGGCGATCGTCCCCACTCCCAGTTCCGAGACCAGCTTCACCGAGACCCGCGCTTCCGGATTGACGTTCTTGAGGTCGTAGATCAGCTGCTTGATATCCTCAATGGAATAGATGTCATGATGCGGCGGCGGCGAGATCAGGGTCACCCCCGGGGTCGAGTGCCGCACTTTGGCAATCTCCTCATTCACCTTGTGACCGGGCAGCTGCCCGCCCTCACCCGGCTTGGCGCCCTGGGCGATCTTGATCTGGAGCTCGCGGCAATTCACGCAGAATTCCGTGGTGACCCCGAACCGTCCGCTGGCGATCTGCTTGATGGCGCTGCACCGGCTGTCCCCGTTGGGAAGCGGCTGATAGCGCGCCGGATCCTCGCCGCCCTCGCCACTGTTACTCATGCCGCCCAGCCGGTTCATGGCGATGGCCATCGACTCATGGGCTTCGCGGCTGATCGATCCGAACGACATGGCACCGGTGACGAACCGCTTCATGATCCCGGCCACCGGCTCGACTTCCGCCAGAGGCACCGGGGTCCCGGGCTTAAACTTGAACATGCCCCGCAGGGTGAACTGCTTCTCCGCCTGGTCATTGATCAGCCGGGCATACTCGCGGTACAGTTTCACATCCCCGGCACGGGTCGCGTGCTGGAGGTTGGCAATCGCCTCCGGGGACCAGAGATGCCGCTCGCCATCCCGGCGGTAGCGATACTGGCCACCGGCCGGCAAAAAGGATAGCGCCGCCGTCTGGGCGGAATACGCCTCGTGGTAGCGGGCATTCGCCTCGGTCGCGATTTCCGGCAGGCCGATGCCGCCCACCCGGGAGGCCGTGCCGGTGAAAAAGCGATCGACCAGCGCCTGGTCAATTCCCACCGCCTCGAACACCTGGGCACTGCGATAACTTCGCAGGGTCGAAATCCCCATCTTCGACATGACTTTACGGAGCCCTTCACACAGGGAGCCCACATAATTTTCCGTCGCCTTGGCCGGCCCGATATCCGCACTCAGCTCTTTCCGGAGCGCGAGATCGGCAATGGTTTCAAACGCCAGGTAGGGGTTGATCGTGGTGGCCCCATAGCCGAGCAGCAGGGCCATGTGCATCACCTCACGGGCTTCACCGGTTTCCACAATCAGGCCCATTCCGGTCCGGCGCCCGCTGCGCACCAGATGCCGGTTGACGGCCGCCACCGCCATCAACACCGGTATGGGCGCCATCCCGTCGGCCAAATCCCGGTCACTCAGAATCAGGAGGTTCTTGCCGTCGGCCACCCGTTCATCCGCGGATACGCACAACTGATCCAACGCCGCATTCAACTCCGCGCCGGAACCGCCCGCCGGAAACCCGATCGGGATCGTGGCGGCACTGAAGTCCTTGAGCCCGAGCCCGCGGATCTGCTCCAGATCCTCATTCGACAGGAAGGGATGCCGCAACTTGATCAGGCGGGCATACTGCGGCGTTTCCAGCAGGATGTTGGAGGGATTCCCGATGAACGTCATTAATGACATGACGAGTTCTTCGCGAATCGGATCAATGGGCGGATTGGTGATCTGGGCGAACAGCTGCTTGAAATACGAAAAGAGCAGTTGCGGCTTTTCGGAAAAGACCGCCAGCGGCGTGTCCGTCCCCATCGAACCGACGGCCTCATGCGCCTTGGAGGCCATGGCCTCCAGCAGGATCTGGACGTCTTCACGCGTATACCCGAACAACCGTTGCCGCTGGAGCAGCGACTCGGCTTTCGGAGTGATGGGCGCCATGGCCTCAAACAGGCCCTGTACCGAAACCTTGTTTTCCTCAACCCAGCGGCGATAGGGCTGACGACGGGACAGCTGGCTTTTGAGCTCCTTGTCCTTCAGCACGCGCTTGCGGGCCAGATCCACCAGCATCATCTGGCCGGGGCGCAGGGCCCCCTTCTCCAGCACCCGTTCCGCGGGAATATCCAGCACCCCTGCCTCGGAGGCCATCACAATAAAATTATCTTTCGTGATCGTATACCGCGCCGGACGCAGACCATTGCGGTCCAGCAGGGTCCCGACGACCGAGCCGTCCGTGAACGCCACCGTGGCCGGACCGTCCCAAGGCTCCATCAAGCCCGCATGGTATTCGAAAAACCCCTTCTGATCCGGGCCAATGGGATATTTCGCCCCCCACGCTTCCGGAATCAGCATCATCATCGAATGCGAAATCGAACGGCCCCCGGCGACCAGCAGCTCCAGCGCATTATCCAGACAGGCGGAATCACTTCCCCCGGGGTCAATAATCGGGATCAGCTTGCGGATATCATCGCCGAACAGCGGCGAGGCCAACCCGTTCTCGCGGGCCTGCATCTGGTTGATATTCCCGCGCAGCGTGTTGATTTCACCATTGTGGGCCAGAAACCGGAAGGGCTGGGATAGCTCCCATGACGGGAACGTATTGGTGCTGTAGCGCTGATGAATCACCGCCACGGCGCTCTCCATGTCCGGATCGTTCAAATCCTTGTAGAAACCGGAAACCTGGCCCCCCATCAGCAGGCCCTTGTACACAATCGTACGGGAGGAAAAACTGGGAATGTAAAACCGCTCCTCAGGGCTGATCACCTCCGCCACCCGGTGCTGACACTGCTTGCGGACCACATACAACTTGCGGTCGAGCGCCGGTCCGGACCATTTCCCCCCGCCCACGAACACCTGCATGACGAACGGTTGCGCCGCACGCGCCTCGGCCCCCAGGATCCCGCCATCGGTGGGAACATCCCGCCAGCCGATGAAGTCCAACCCTTCCTCCTGGATCACCTGCTTGATGGTCGACAGGCATTGGCTCCGGGCCTTCGACTGGGGCAGGAACAGCATGCCCACCCCATAGGCCCCCGTCGGGGGCAACGTGAATTTCAGCAGGGCCGCCTCTTTGCGGAAAAACTTATCGGAGATTTGCAGCAAGACCCCTGCGCCATCACCCGTGCTCAAATCGCCGCCCACGGCGCCGCGATGCAACAGGTTTTTCAGGACTTCAATACTATCGGAGACGATGCGATGGGACTGAACCCCGTCAATATTGGCAAGAAACCCAACGCCGCAATTGTCGTGTTCATTGGCGGGATCATATAACCCCTGGGGGACAGGCATTCCATTCATCGTACACTCCTCTTTTTCTCTCCGCAAAATTTGACAAAAACCCCGCCGGGTGTGTCCCGACGGGGCATTGCTTATACTGAAACTTAGAAACCGAATCAACGATAGAACAACATGTCAGCATAAGTCGGCAGCGGCCAATACTCGGCATCCACCACCGGTTCAATTCCATCCGACACCTTGCGCAACGCCACCATGGCCGGAACCACGACGTCCCGGTAGGCCACGGCTTTCTTGCCCACCGCCGGCTCGCTCGCGGCCTCGGCAAGCAGATCCGCCAGGACATCAATCGACAGCCCCATCTCGGCGGCCGCGTCATTCACTTCCTGCAGCAATTTCGACTGAATCACGGCATCCACGCCGGCCGCCTCAACGGCATTCACGCCGTGCGCCAGATCCGTCGCATAACTGATCAGGGACGGCAGGATTTCACGCCGCGCCATGGATAACATCGTCTTGGCCTCGATGTTGATGGTCTTGATGTAATGCTCCAGGAGAATTTCATGACGCGCATGGATTTCCTCTTTGGGGAGGGTGCCATGCTTGATCATCACCTTGGCATTCTCTTTCTCCATCATGACATTGATGCCATCCACACAGTTGCGGATGTTGTGCAGCCCGCGCTTGGCGGCTTCTTTCTTCCACTCTTCGGTGTAGTTGTCACCGTTGAAGATAATCGCCTCGTGTTCCTTGGCGTATTTCTGCAACAACGTCTGGACACTCGCATTGATGTTCTTGGCGCCCTGCAGGGCATCCGCCATCTCCGACAAGGCGTCCGCCACAATCGTGTTCAGCACGAAGTTCGGCCCGCTCAGGGACTGCGACGACCCCGGCATGCGGAACTCGAACTTATTGCCGGTAAAGGCAAAGGGCGAGGTCCGGTTGCGATCGGTGGTGTCCATGGGGATCGAAGGAAGCGTGGTCACGCCCAGCTTCAAATTCCCGCCCTGCTTCGAGCGGCTCGCGCCACCCTTCTTGATCTGCTGGTAGATGTCCGTCAGCTGGTCGCCCAGGAAGATCGACACAATCGCCGGCGGCGCCTCGTTGGCCCCCAGACGATGGTCATTACCCGGCGTGGCCACCGTGGCCCGCAGCAGGTCGGCATACTTGTGCACCGCGCGAATCGTGGCGAACAGGAACACCAGGAACTGCATGTTGTCATGCGGCGTGTTGCCGGGATTCAACAAATTGATGCCGTCATCCGTGCAGAGCGCCCAGTTGTTGTGCTTGCCGGAGCCATTGACGCCCGCGAAGGGCTTTTCGTGCAACACGCAGACGAACGCGTGCTTGCGGGCAATCCGCTGCATCATCTCCATGGCCAGCTGGTTGTGATCCACCCCGATGTTGACCGTGGCGTAAACCGGCGCCAGTTCGTGCTGGGCAGGGGCCACCTCGTTGTGCTGCGTCTTGGCCGACACCCCCATCTTCCACAGTTCCTCATTCAGGTCCGCCATGAACGAGGCGACCCGCTCATGAATGGCGCCGAAATACTGGTCTTCCAGTTCCTGCCCTTTCGGCGGAGGCGCCCCGAACAGGGTGCGGCCGGCAAACCGGAGGTCCGAACGCTTCTCGACAAACTGACGGTCAATCAGGAAATACTCCTGCTCGCCACCCAGGGTGGTGATGACGCGCTTGCTGGTGTTATTGCCCAACGCCTTCAACACCCGCATCCCCTGCTTGTTCAGGGCCTGCATCGAACGCAGCAACGGCGTCTTCTTGTCCAGCGCCTCGCCGGTATAGGAGGCAAAGGAGGTGGGAATGAACAAGGTGGTGTTGAGCCCATCCGTCTTGACAAAGACCGGGGAGGTGCAATCCCAGACGGTGTAGCCACGGGCTTCAAAGGTGGCGCGAATGCCGCCCGAGGGGAAGGAGGAGGCATCCGGCTCACCCTGCGTCAGCTCCTTGCCGCTGAATTCCATCATGATCCGCCCGTCGGCCGTCGGGGAAATGAACGCGTCATGCTTTTCCGCCGTGATCCCGGTCATCGGCTGGAACCAATGACAGTAATGCGTGGCCCCCTTCTCAATCGCCCAATCCTTCATCGCATTGGCCACGACATCGGCAATGGAGGGATCCAGCTCCTTGCCCTCATCGATCGTCGAACGCAGCTTCTTGTAGACATTCTTCGGCAGACGCGCCCGCATCACCACATCACTGAACACATTCGATCCAAACATTTCAGGCAGAGATTGCTTCTTAACAGATTCACAACATCCATTCATAAGTGACTCCTTAATTTGATTCCCATTCCACACAAAAACTTGAACATTTATTTAGCAAATATCATGCCAACCGCAGCACAAGAATGCACAACTCATTTAACCGCAAGTATTAACATTTAATCCCACCCCGGCGTAGCGACCTGCGAAACCTCAAAATAGTACATTTTTGCAATATACAGCCCCTTGGTTGTACAAATTTGTAATATTCAGCCTTCCGTCACGTGCGCCATCATAAGGGGCGGGCAAGATAACTGAAAGATTTTTTCGACAGAATTTACGGAATGGGACAGAATGGATTGAACTATGAGCGAACTGACTTCTTTGCAATGGGGGATTATGGCCCTGGCCGCGCTGATCATCGGCCTGGCTAAAAGCGGCCTTCCCGGGTTGGGGATTCTGGCGGTCCCGCTGGTGGCGGCCGTGATCCCGGCCAAGATCTCCACCGGCCTGATCCTGCCCATGCTGATTGCCGGGGATATCATTGGCGTGATGTACTATCATCGGCACGCCGAGTGGCCGCGGTTATTCAAGCTCTTTCCCTGGACGATCGCCGGCATTTTCGCCGGCTGGCTGTCGATGGGCCACCTGACAGATGCCCAGATCCGCCCGATCATCGGCGGCATTGTCCTGTTCATGCTGGGATTGAATCTGTGGCGACAACGCTTTGCGAATCCCGAAAGCCTGGTTCCACACCATCACGGGGTCGCCGTCCTGATCGGCCTGCTGGCGGGGTTCACCACCATGATGGCCAATGCCGCCGGCCCGATCATGGGGATTTATCTGCTGTCCATGAAACTCCCGCCCACGGCCTTCATCGGCACCAGCGCTTGGTTCTTCCTGCTGGTCAACACCTTCAAGGTCCCCTTCAGCGCCCAGTTGGGCCTGATCACCCTCCCCTCCCTGACCTTCAACGCCCTGCTGCTGCCGTTCATCGCCTTGGGCGCCTGGCTCGGCATCCGCTTCGCCCGCCACATTCCCCGCAAGGTGTTCGAAGTCCTCGTTCAACTGTTCGCCGCTATCGGAGCCATTAAATTATTTTTCTAGGATTCCCTTATGTTCGTAACACTGACACTTAATCCGGCGGTGGATCAGGCGCTCCAGGTCGCCGGTGAGTTGGCGCTGAACCACCTGCATCTCATAGAGGCGGAAACCAATAGCCCCGGCGGGAAGGGCGTCAATGTCGCCAAGGTGCTCGCCGCCAACAGACGGCCGGTGGCCGCCGCCGGCCTGTTGGGCGAGGACCAGCTCGGGTTCTATCAGAAAGCCCTCATCGCCGCCGGCATCACCTGTTGCTTCCTCCCCCTGCCCCACCCGACCCGGATCAACCTCATGTTCTCCGACGGACAAGGGCATGAAATGAAATTCAACCGCCCGGGCTTCCCGGATCTCGCCTTCGATGAAGCCGCCCTGCTTGCCTACGCCCGCTCCCTGGCAACTCCAGGCAATGTCATCATCATGAGCGGCTCGTTGCCCGTGCAATTCCCGCCAACCACCTATGCCCTCCTGATCCGCCTGTTCCGATCCGCCGGTTGCCCCACCGTCATCGACACCTCCGGCCCGGCGCTCGCCGCCGCTCTGACCGAAACGCCCGACGTGATCAAGCCCAACCGTCAGGAACTGGAGTCCGTTCTCGGCAAATCGCTGGAGACTGAGGCCGCGATGCACGCGGCCTTACGCCGGCTCATGAGCCGCCATGAAGTGATCATCGTCTCCGATGGTGCGCGCGGCGCCTGGTTCGCGGACCGGACCCGGATCTGGTTTGCCGCCGCACCGGCCGTCGCCTGCGTCGACACCACCGGCGCAGGGGATTCCCTCCTGGGCCAATTCTGCGCCGACTATTTTCCCGCCCGTCAGCTCACCCCCGAGCTCATGGCGCGCGCCGTGGCCGCCGGAGCCGCCGCCGTGGAGCGCCACGGCACCCCGGTCATCCCCCCGGCCCGCATCCACGAACTGGCCCAACAGGTCCACCCCACCCTATCCGTCACCGATAACCCGCCCCCTCACCCCTCCCTATGATTACCGCCTTGATCATCGTTTTTGTCGGCGCCTATGCCGCCATCGCCCTTGAGCATCCGCTCAAGGTCAATAAAACCGCCTCCGCCCTCATCGGGGCCGGCCTCCTCTGGACACTGTATGCCCTGATGAGCGGGGATCATCACGGGGTAGCGGACAATTTAAATGAATCCGTGGCGGCCACCGCCCAGATCGTCTTCTTCCTGATGGGGGCCATGACGATTGTCGAGGTGATCGATGCCCATAACGGGTTTTATGTCATCACCTCGCGAATCAAGACCACCCAACTGACCTCGCTGCTCTGGCTGGTGGGGTTGGTCAGTTTTTTCCTGAGCTCGATTCTGGATAACCTGACGACCACCATCGTCATGATCTCCCTCATGAAACGGTTGCTGGACCGGCATGAGGACCGCCTCCTTTTTGCCGGCCTCATTGTCATTGCCGCCAATGCCGGTGGCGCGTGGACGCCGATCGGGGATGTCACCACCACCATGCTGTGGATCGGCGGCCAGATTACCTCGCTCAATATCATGAAAGGGGTCTTTCTCCCCTCCTTCGCCTGCCTGATGGCGCCCTTGGTGTTCCTGAGCGTTTCACTGCGCGGCCGTGCGGTCGTGGCCCCGGAAAGCAACGGCACCAGCCCCCTTGCAAACACCACCCCCTTTGAACGGGCCTTCATTTTTTCCCTGGGGATCGGCATCCTGGTCGCAGTGCCCCTTTTCAAGTCGGTCACCCATCTCCCCCCGTTCATGGGGATTCTTTTTGGCCTGGGGATCCTCTGGCTGGCGGGCGAGCTGCTGCACCGTGACAAGGAAGATGAGTTCAAGGAACCCCTCACCCTGGTGGCCGCGCTCAAGCGCATTGACCTCAGCTGCATCATCTTCTTTGTGGGCATTCTGCTGGCGGTCGCCGCCCTGGAGCACACCCATATCCTGGCCGCCCTGGCCACGTGGCTTGACCGGGTGGTCGGGCGCCAGGACCTCATCGTCATCCTGATCGGGCTCGCCAGTGCGGTGATCGATAACGTCCCGCTGGTGGCCGCCTCGATGGGGATGTACGATCTGGCCACCTATCCGCCTGACAGTTTCCTCTGGGGCTTTATGTCCTACTGTGCGGGCACGGGGGGCTCCATTCTCATTATCGGTTCCGCCGCCGGGGTGGCGGCCATGGGCATGGAGAAGATTCACTTCTTCTGGTATGCAAAAAAAATCGGAAGCCTGGCCGCACTCGGGTATCTGGCCGGGATTGCCGTTTATCTGCTGCAATACCACCTTCTCCATTAGGATGGCCGCAGTAGGTCCTCAGGACTTCGCTACCGAATTTCGAAGCCAGCATAGCCTCTGACCTTGCCCGGCACAGCAGTCAGGCGATCGACGCGCGCGGTGACCGGCCCCTGCTCGCACCAGGCCTTGAAGCAGTCCAGGGTGGCCTCATCCGCCTCGGCCTCAATGGTCACGGAGTCATCCTCCTCATTCCTGGCAAACCCGCAGACCCCTAACTGATTGGCCTTCGCCCGGACTGCCCAGCGGAACCCGACCCCCTGCACGATTCCTTCCACCCGCATGGAGAGATGGTTCATAGCGCCTCATACATAAATCATTTTGTGCGTCATGCCCCCGTCGGCCACCATATTGGTGCCCGTGATAAAGCCACTGGCGTCGGACGCCAGATAGGCGGCCAGGCTGGCAATGTCGTCCGGCTGTCCCACGCGTCCCACCCAATGCTGAGACTGGTCCGCCTCACTATGGACCGGCGTGGTGCGGGTACTCGCCTTGCGCCAGAGGCCCGTCTCTATCCAGCCGGGGCTGATGCCATTCACCCGGATATCCGGGGCCAGACTGGCGGCCAGCGCATGGGTCAAGGCCACCAGCCCGCCCTTGGTGGCCGAGTAGGCCTCGGTCCCGGGTTCGGACATCAACGCACGGGTGGAGGCGATATTGATGATGGAGCCGTGACTCCGGCGCAAGGCGGGGGCAAAGTGTTTGGCACAAAGAAACGGACCGGTGAGATTCACCCCGATGACGCGCTCCCAATCGGACAGGCTGAGTTGCTCCACGGGCCGGTTGCAGGAAATCGCGGCATTATTGATTAACACGTTGACCCCGTTAAAGGCGGCCAAGGTGGCGGTGACGAGCCGGATGACCTCCGCCTCTGACGCCACATTGGCAGGGAGGTAACGGATGGGACCCAACGCCGCATACTCCGCCGCGGTTTCATGCCCGGCCTCCTCATCCGTATCGGCAATCACCACCCCATACCCATCCAACAGGAACCGCCGGGCCATGGCTTTGCCAATCCCCTGCGCCCCACCGGTAATGACGGCTATCATAGATCCTCCTCTGGTTACCATAAACTCAGCCCGCAAACGGTCGCCGATCACGTCCGCCTTGGCAGGCGGCAAGCCTGCCTACCATTGAGAGAATATCACGCGAAGCCGCGAAGTCGCGAAAGGAATTATTGGGAAATGGATGCCCCGGTTGGGTCGCAGAAAGGTTCACGGCACCGCCATACAGTGAATCGCAGATTCTACTGTATGGCTCCGGCGACAGGACTCGAACCTGTAACATTCTGGTTAACAGCCAGACGCTCTACCATTGAGCTACGCCGGAACAGTCAAAGAGCGGTACACTCTAGCGATTGGCGGTATATTGTCAAGTGACCAATCGCGAAAATCATCTCTTCGAAATGCTCAGTCCTGTTATGTGACGAATATGGATTCTGCTGAAAATACCTATTGCGCCCCGGCGCCAAAGGATTGGCGCCCTCAAAAATGCGAAGAAAACAACTTGTTTATCCCCTTGGAGGGCGCCAATCCTTTGGCGCCGTGTCCATATCTGGTAGCCAAAGAGACTTTTTCAGCAGAATCCTAATCGCAGATGCGCCCTGAGTCAGGTGGGCCCTGAATTTGGTAGTGCATTCCAGACCTGCCCACCGTATTCTGGCAACCATTAAGAGAGGTGCCGCTATGTCATTCCTTGAAACCGAGAAACCCCAGCAGTTCAAATTCAAAAGCACATCGAAGTTCATCTCCGAGGCCGCCCGCCATGATGGTATCTACAAGGGGCAACCGCGACGATTCTGCCTGCCCCTCAGCCACGCCGAGGAGAACCTGATCCCCTCAGCCCGTAAGACCGCGCTCGCGTGGTTCGATTCGCACGAGATCAAGTGGCATGATGGCAAGGACGGTAAGCCCAGCAACCATATGTGCGACTCTCAGATCTGTTGCGTGAACTTCCTGTTCCCGTTCGCAAACCGCCCCGAGCCGCTGGCAAGGCTTTTAAAGCCATTATTTCCAGACCTGAAGCGGATGCTCCCCATTGAGGATGACCGGTTTGTCACATTCGAATGGATTGGAGGCGACTATCTCAATGAAAAGCGGCGGAAGACCAGTCGCCGCACACGCGGGGCGAACTTCACGAGTGCCGATGCCTGCGTCGCGTTTGAGCGGACCGACGGCAAAAAACAGGTGATCCTCATCGAGTGGAAGTACACAGAATCCTATGGCTCTGCCTTCCTCAAGGTGTCAGAGAACGGCACGGATCGGACGAAAATCTACCAGCCCCTGTTCGACAAGCCGGACTGCCCCATTGACAAGGGGGTGCTTCCGAGCTTTGAATCGCTGTTCTTCGAACCGTTCTATCAATTGATGCGGCAGCAGTTCCTTGCCCGGGAAATGGAAACGGCCAAGGAAATGGACGCCGACATCGTCAGCCTATTGCACATTGCCCCTGACCAGAACAAGGAGTTCCTCCGGGTCACCTCGCCACAACTTCAACCGCTGGGGTCCAAGGCGACGGACGTCTGGGCAAAGTTGATCAAGACGCCCGGCAGGTTCCTGAGCATCAGCACGGAGATGCTGTTCGGCAACCTGCTGACGTCGCCCCCCGAGGGGATGAGAGATTGGGCTGAGTATTTAAACCAGCGTTATCCCTGGGCAACTACCGGCAAAAGTTCCTGCTGATCCTTTCCGGGAAGCAAGCGGCAATCTAAAACGCCTATCCGGAAGCCGTGGTGTCGCCATATTACACAGGGACTGTCCCCGTCACCCCCAATCAGGACTTTCCATGAACATCCACCGCTTATCAGCGGCGGCTACTCGTTTTTCAACGGGCGGCTAGACTCAAGCCTGATGGCCATTCTTAAAATGGAGGGCGCTGCTCTGTCAGCGCCGGCGCTCAGGGTTACCCGCCCCCGTCTATTGGCCCAACTGGGTAATAACCGTTGTCGCCAGCCAATTTCTCTACTCCCTCTCCCTTCAGCAGGGTCTTTTGTTTTGGCCATTTTGGCACTGGTTTCGACAGAGCGAAACCCTCCATTAAGAATTGAAATCATGAAAATATCAGGTGTTTTCACAATGGAGGGATGCGCTCCGTCGCATCCGGAGAGCCGAAATAAGCCAAAACAAAAGACCCTGCTCCCTTCAGGGGAGAGGGCTGGGGTGAGGGTCGCCTTCCTGACCACCTATAGCGACAGGTTCCCTACTGAACCTCCATGGCATAATACTGGAGCAGTTCATTGAACGGCCGGTGCTGGCTCCTGGCCCGGTCCAGCAGGCGTCGCGACCAGCGGGGTCACGTACTTAACCGGTTGACAAGCACTCCATTTTCGGCAAATATGGATTCCATGAAATACATCCAAAGAACCCTTGATCCGCTGATCAGGACTACACTTGAACGCGGGAAAAGCATTCTCCTCTTTGGGCCCAGGCAAACGGGCAAGACCACGCTGGTCAACCGGCTTGATCCTCAGTTGACCGTTTCTTTTATCCGCCCGGACGTCCGGTTGCGTTATGAAAAAGCTCCGGCCCTGCTTCGCGGCGAAGTGGAGGCGTTATCGCCCCTATCGTCCGGAAGACTTCCGCTGGTCGTGCTTGACGAAGTACAGAAGGTTCCGGAGATCATGGACGTGGTGCAGGACCTGATTGACCGTGGTGTGGCCCTATTCCTGTTGACCGGATCAAGCGCCCGGAAATTGCGGCGTCATGCGCGAACAAATCTGCTTCCGGGGCGGGTCACGGTTTTGCATCTGGATCCTTTCGGGATCAAGGAGTGGCCTGGCGAAAGCCTGGAAGAACGCCTGCTGGACGGAGCGCTGCCGGGAATCGTAAGCGTGCGTGATCCGCAGGATCGGGAGCAGGATCTGGCCGCCTATGTCACAACGTATCTGGAGGAGGAGATCAGGGCGGAGGCGGCGGTCCGCCATTTGGGAAACTTTGCCCGGTTTCTTGAATTGGCGGCCTCGGAGTCCGGTGGAATCGTGAACCTGCGCAAACTTGCCTCCGAGATCGGCGTTGCGCACACCACCATCGGCAGTTATTACCAGATACTGGAAGACTGTCTGATCGCCGAGCGCATCGAACCATTGAGTGCAAGCGCAACGAGAAAGAAACTCACGCGCTCAGACCGGTTTCTTTTTTTCGACATGGGCGTGCGCCGTCTGGCCGCACGTGAAGGCCGACAGCCGCCACGATCTCAATGGGGGTTGCTTTTTGAGCAGTTCGTCGGACTCGAGCTACTCCGGTTCATCCGTGCGCAACGGCGCTCCTTAAAGTTGCGTTTCTGGCGTGATCCGGACGGCCCTGAAGTGGACTGGGTAGTAGACTGCGAGGGTATTTATGTGCCGATCGAGGTCAAATGGACGGACTCGCCCGATGCAGGCGATGCACGCCATCTCAACTGCTTCATGGCGGAGTATCCGACGCATGGGCAGGGTTACGTGGTATGCCGAGTCCCCCGGAAAACAAAGATCAGCGACCGCGTAACGGCGTTGCCCTGGCAAACCTTTCTCGACGAAATCGTTTCCTCCATAAAGGGGTGATGGCTATGTATTTATTCTGACTCCTCACATCCCCCCCCTCCCAGGTTATGGCCCCACCGGCCCCACCCCGTAAACGCATCGGGTTCCAGTAGGGAGTGGCGCGGGGCGCCACGGTTGTAAGACGCCCAGGGACAGGCAACCTGTTCCAAACATAGTCCAAGTCAGGGGGATTTTGAACAGCCTACTTCGCCAAAGGCTACGAAGGCCGGGGAAGCACGCAAAGGACGCGAAGAAGACCAATCAAATGTTGCGGCGTTTTAATCCCGCTGAGGCGGGATGAAAATGCCGCAACGGTGCTTCAAGGAGGGAAGAGAGTTGTTGGGCTGTCAGGTTGTTGAGGGGAGGATGGAAGGCCCGCGTGTATGTACGTGGGCGGGTCTTCCGGGGGTTCTGGAAAGAAGGTCGTGGCTTCGCCACACCAAGTCAATGATCGCCAACGGCTTAACCTAAGATAGCGTACCGATTTCCACCCTTAGATGCCCTGTTTTACCATTGAAATATGGGTTATAAGCAATCATCACCCCTTTTAGGGGGCAGTTGTTGGGTTGCCAGGTTGTTGGGATGCTGGAGGGAAGACGGAAGGCCCGCATGCATGTGTGCGCGGGGGTCTTCCAGGGATTCCGGGAGTGGAGGCCGTGAAGACGGCGGCGTGACGACGAGGAGGCGGAGAGCCTCCGTCGCCAAGGCTATGGAGGCCAGGGTGGAAGATGGAAGGCCCGCGGGTATGTATGCGTGTGTATGTACGTGCGGGTCTTCTGGAGGTTCCGGGAGTGGAGATCTGGATGACGGCGGGGTGACGATGGGGAGAGCAGAAGCCGAGCGTTCAAGGTCGCAATTTGCGACCGCATCAACCAGCACTATGCGGTCGCAAATTGCGACCGCATCAAAACGGAATATCCGCTACAGCCCCTATGCCTTCACTGAGCACGGCGCCATCATGGCCGCAAATGTGCTGCGGTCTGAACGGGCTGAGGAAATGAGCGTGGCCGTCGTGCGCGCCTTTGTCCGTTTGCGCCGTATGGCCCTCTCTGTAGAGAGCCTGGCCCGCAAGGTGGCCGCCCTTGAAAACAAGTACGATGCCAGTTTCAGCGCCGTCTTTGATGCCATCCGCGACCTTATGACCCCACCCGCCCCACCGCGTAAAAGCATCGGGTTCCAGTAGGGAGTGGCGCGGGGCGCCACGGTTGTTGAGTTGCTGGGTTGTTAGGTTGTTAAGGGGAAACCAGTAGGCGGTGGGCAGTTGGCAGCCTCCGTCGCCAAAGGGAGACCAGAGCGGGAGAAGGTGGAAGGCCCACGTGTACGTACGCGGGCGGGTCTTCCGGGGGTTCCGGAAACGAAGGGCGGGATGACGGCGGGGTGGCGATGGGGAGCGGAGCGGACGATGCAGAAGGCCCGCGTGTACGTGTGCGTGGGGGGGGGCTTTATCGGTGGCGTCAGGTGGCGGCCGACGTTACTACTCTTCGAAGTAGCGGATCTTCGCTACGTAGTAGAGTCCTCGACGGACGATTAAGCGGGCAAATCGTTCGCCGGGACGGCGAACGCCACCTGTGCTTCGCGCGGGATTTCAATGAAAAATATCCGCCCACTTCCGATTCGAATTACGCATTGCTAAAACTCTGTTTATAGGTTTTAGCACATGATCAAGTGTGAACGATAAGCCACCCTCACCCCAGCCCTCCTTGACACGACGTAGCCTACCGGCGTAGGCGGCTCCCCTCCTCATCCTCCTTCGCAGGCATTCGCCTGGCTACGGCGGACACGGCAGGAAGAGGGAGGGAATGGGCGGGCTCAAGAGCGGTTGGGACGGGCAATTTGTTCCGCTATGTGGCCCGGGAGATTGGTCAGACAGCGTCTGGACAATTCAGCGCTCGCACAGAATACTCATAGGGTCTTTAGGGACGACAGGTGAAGCGTAATGCGGACCGATTCCCGGATCGTTTCATGTTCCGCCTCACCGAGGCGGAGTGGGCGCATTTGAGGTCGCAATTTGCGACCTCAAAAAACGCAGTGGCCGCGCTACACTCCCCAGGCCTTCACGGAGCATGGCGCCATCATGGAGGTCACAAAATGTGACCTCCATTTGATGGCGACGGGGAGCAACGGGAGGGCGGAGAAACTGATTGATCTGATGTGATCTCGCAATGTCTATGCTGGCTTTTCATCACCATTATTGTATAGTCTAAAACAGGAATACGGAGAGATAAATGAGCCCTCTTACCATCAGCAATCCTTATCTGCGGAAGACGCGGAGTCTTCAACGGACGATCCGTGAAGACGCCCGGGAATCGAGCATCTTTGAAGGTGCAACCCTTCCTGCTGACGTGGTCCATCATGAACCCGCCTCCATACGGCGGCGGATGGCATTCTCGAAAAAATCGGCCAGCGAAAGATAGTCCTGGACGTACCCCTTCTGCACACCCGCCAGATAGTCATCACTTTCCTTCCGGGAATTCCTGCCAGCAAACCGGAACTCAGGTAAGGGGTATCCTGCCTGTACCGCCATCAGGGCGGCCACCCAACGCGCCACGCGTCCATTTCCATCCCTGAAGGGGTGGATCAACAGTAATTCCGCGTGCACCATGGCAATCCGGGTGGCCACTTCTGGAAGTGGCGCAGGCCGGGGACTCTACTACGTAGCGAAGGTCCGCTACTTCGAAGAGTTGTAACGGCGAACGCCACCTGTGCTTTGCACGGGGTTTCAATGAATAATATCCGTCAATTTTTGATTTGAATAACACATTGCTAAAACTCTGCTTATAGGTTTTAGCACATGATCAAGCATGATCGATAATCCACCCTCACCCCTGCCCTCCTTGGCCGACGTAGCCTACCGGCATAGGCGGCTCCCCTCCTCCTCCTTCGCAGGCATTCGCCTGGCTACGGCGGACACGGCAGGAAGAGGGAGTTAATCGTCGTGAAACATTGAACAAGTCCTGAATATCAACGGGGCGCATAGTACTCCAATCGTTCGCGAATCATTTTCTCAGCCAATTCCCGCTCGCGGGCACGTCCTGCCCCACGCACGGCATCAGCGAGCACAAGCCACTCATAAAGTGCCGGATCCTGCCGGATCGCCACTGTGACCGACCGGCAGAGGGGGCGAATTTCCAAACCAGCTGACTCGCCGTCCGGGTCCGGCCAAACGGGAATATCCGGGTCGTCATCCGAGACCCGGAAATGACTGGATAACGGGGCAGCGGCAAAACCTGTACGGATACCTCTGGTTCGTCCCCCTGGTCGAACGGGAAGCACATACTTCAGACCATGAATCATAAACTCCGCCACGGCAGATCTGTTGGGCTGGTAAGTTGCTGGCTGGATCAGCCCTGCGCTGCGGGCCCGATGAAAGGCGGCATGGGCTTCAGAGGCGCTAATGCCTAACTGCTTGCCAAGCAAGGCAAAACTCCCCGGCCATTCTTTCGCCAGTAACTTGAGTACTACAAGGATGTCTTGTGGCTTGATCATCATGCATATACGCTATTCGCGAATAGCGAATATGTCAACATGGAAAGTGATTGTCCGGGGAATTGGGGGAAATGCCAGTAGGCAGAGGACAGTGGGCGGTGGACCCCCACCCTCTCCCTCGAGGGGAGAGGGTGAAGATTAGATTATCTGACGGCGGCGGAGACGGCCATGGCGGTGAGCGCGCCTATAAGGGTAAGCGTGACCAGACAGCCGGATTTTCGGCTGTGCCGCCCCAGCGCGAAGAGGTCAATGGTGGTGCGGTTGTAGATCCGGTTATAGGCGGCCTTGCGGGGATTTGTCAGCCAACCCCAGCCACGGGGGGCTTTCAGGCCCATTTGGTTGCGCACAATGCGTTTCCAGGACGTGCGGGCGGCGATGCGTTTGGTCAATGAGGGTATGCGGATGCCGATTTTCATGACCTTACATCCAGCCCTTATCCTGCCAGTACTTGTACTCGTAGGGCCATTGATCCTTGTGGAATGAAATAAGATTGCAGAAACGGATCCGCTGGGACTCAATCGCTTGAGCCTGATCCGGCCATGACTGTTTCGACGAGATCGCGGCAACAATGGAGGAACCCAACTCCCGGGCCGAAGCAAAATCGGCATCTTTGAGCGGAACACGGGCATCCACATTGCCCACGAATTGCGCGCCTACCGTTACGGCATACCTCTTCATGAACGCCATCGTCGCCTCCCCGCCGCCTCCGCCGCTGGTGGTCAGCGCGGCCATATATTTACCGGTCAGCCGCAGGCAGTGAACAAAGTGGCTGGTCCGGTCAAGAAGCGCCTTCATTTGGGCGGTAACGTGGTCGAGATAGACTGGGGATGCCAGCACGATCCCATCAGCCTCCAGCATCTGACGCAGGATAGGCCGGCAATCATCGTTCAGGACACAGTCAGGCCCCTTATGGCAGGCTTCACACGCCTGGCAGAACCCGATCCGAACCTTGCCTAGATCAACGAATTCGACTTGGGCCCCTTTGGTTTTGGCTTCAGCCAGTAGCGCGTCAAGCAAGGCGCGGGTTTGGCTTTTGGTGCCCCGGGGGCTCCCACATATTCCGAGTATTTTCATCGAGTATTTCCTTGAAACAGCTTTGTATGAACGAATCTAAGAATTTGAACAGAAGTCGCTAAGTTCGCAAAGGTGGGAGCGGCGAATTCGCCGCTCCCACGGTAATTAATATTCTAGACCATCCACACGGCGGTGGTTATACGATTTTCTTTTCAATTTGACCAAGTCTCGTTCTGAAGGCTTCAAGTGAAAGGATGTTATGAGAGTAAAGGCCGTAACCCATAAAGGTTGATTTAGCAAAGCAGACCTTGAATTTGGGTTTGCCTGTCATTTGTTTCTCATAGATTTCTTCCACCGCATCCTTGAGTTTCCGACTTGCCGGATCATGATTAGCCAACAGGAAGATAACTTCTATATCATCCGCAACCCTGTCGACTGCATTTCTATTGTCTGCCAATGCAGGAATAAGACCTAGTTCGCGCTTCTGTTTGAAAACATTGAGCATTTCCTGCTTGAATGATTTAAGTTGGTTAGCATCGGAAAAGAATTTTTCCCACTGCTGGTAATGATCACGCAGGCCGGCTTTACCGTTTAAAGCTCCGTCACCCGCTTTCAGTTCAAGGACTGCCAATCTGGGAATAAACTCTTTATGTAATTTACGGGCAGTCGAATTCGAATCCCATCGCAGTGCAACCAAATCAAACCGCGCACCAATATGGTTGTCGTATTCTATATCGATGATGAAATAATCATTACCGCCAGCCCATGGGGCAGTATTGTTTTCATACACCACCATTTGCTGGCTCGCTCGTTCAGCCTTGGGATTGGCACCAAACCAAAGATCCATAGCGTTTTTCATTTCGGGAAATAGAACCAACCATGTCTCGGCATCAGCCTTGCTCAGAATTCCTTTGCTTGGCAGTTTATCCTTGAGCGCCGGCCCATACTTTGTCTCGAAGAAAGCCGAATAACCCCCACTCTTATTGCCTGGCGAAACCTTGAGAAGGTTACCGCCACGGTAATAAATGTTCAGGTAATCCTTCCGGATCTCCAGATCCAGAGACGTATCCGCTTTTACACGTTTCAGAAGAGGAGCTAACATCCCTTCACTTAGATCCTGAAAAAAGGCTTGCTGCGAGAGACCACGTTGTCCAAATTCGTTGCTCATTATGTAACTCCTTTTAGTGACTTTTACTTCCAACGCCCCACCAAACTCCATCTTGTTTCAAATCAACATTTTGAAATAGCTCAGCAAATTGTTCCGGATGCTGCGTGTGGATCGGCACCACCAAGGCGCTTGCAAATGTTTCCCGCAGGCGCTGTAGATCCTTTACGGAAGCGTGGCCGGAGGTGTGACATTTGATCAATGGGATCTTGTGCTCACCAAGCCAGGCCAGGAAGGGCTTCATCTTTTCCTCGTCGAGGTAGCCGTCCCACATTGAGTAGACAAAGCTTGCGCCTGTGAGGCAGTTGGCTTTTTCCATGTCGCGCCGCATACTTGGTCTGAACAACATGACTGACCGATTCGCTGCTGCCGCAAGCTGCTGCCAGTGAATCCTATACGCCTTGTACTTATCTGAAATCGCAAATGACTCGTCCTGAATGATTCGCATTTTCTGTGAGAAGGGTAGATAAACGCGCACACGGTCCCAGTCGGCCTGCGGCAATCTTGGATTCTCGGTGGCTGCCAGAATGTGGGCCGTATACATATCGAGGATCAACTGACGATCGGAGCGCAGGCAGGCGCGAAATACCGTGACCAGACGATCAATGTTCTGTCCGGAACAGTTGACCAGCGGCATGCCAACCGTGGAACGGAAGATCTTGACCATCTCGGCCTCCAGGTCAGATTCGGTTGGGAAGCCCTGCTCTGTGCCGGTGCGGGTGATGGTGGTACCCTCCATCAGTAAAACATCCACATTCCCGGGTGGATGGGCAACCAGACGCTCAAAGAGATCACTCTTGCGGCCGTGCCCTCGCAGATCACCGGTATAGAAGAGCCGTTTCCCGTCGGCCTCAATCAGCATGGCATAGCTGTCGTAGGCCGAATGGTCCACTAAATAGGGTGTGATCGTAAAGGGACCCAACGTTAAAGGCTTACGGTCTTCGAGATGGATCACTTTTTCAAAGGTCCCGCCAGATTGTGTAAACACCGCAGCCGCCGCCAATATCCGCTCGGACGCCGCCCCCATAAGAAATGGGACGTTTTTCGGGACTCGGAAAGCCAATCCGTAGTGATCCTGGTGAGGATGGGACAGCACAATACCCAGAAGAGAGTCATCCGGAGCCTCAAGCCCTTTCACCTGAGGCATCTCGACGGATGCGGAATCAGGGCTGTCCAGAGGCTGCCCTATGTCGAGGACGAGTCGTTTTCCCTGTGACTCGAGCTCGATGCAAGTGCCCCCTATCTGATGGGCCCCACGGTGGATGCAAACCTTCATAACGCCCCTCCTCTACCCATCAGAAATGATTTCAGGTCGATTCGGGAAGTCAGGTCCATGCTTACCGGGGTGACGGACACCAGGTTAGAACATACGGCACGGATATCGGAATCCGGCTCCAGCGTTGCCTCATTAAATCCAAACTGGCACACCGCTTCCCCGATTCTGCTGGCATGATGCGGATCAGCCAGGTAATTGACGAAATAGCCCTGCCGGGACAGACGCGTCACTTTCCAAGGGGTCTTAATGGTGGCGGAGGCCGGCACGTTGACATTCAAAACATCCACATCCGGTGGTAACTTTGCATTCAGCATCAACGAGGCAAATATGTTGCAGAAATGGGTGGCAGCCCCCCACTCCAACTCAGCATATTTGCGGTGATTCCCAATGTCGGTCTGCAGGGACATGGCCAACCCCGGGACTCCGTGGGAAGCCGCCTGGAGCGCGGCGCCAACGGTGCCGGATATCGTGACGTTGGTTCCCAGGTTCTCCCCGTAATTGATGCCAGAAACAATCAGATCTGGTTGCTTTTCGGTGAATAGAACATCAAAAGCGTGGAGCACTATACGGGCTGGCGAACAGTCGCAGTGGTAACCGGTCACCGTTTTCCCGCCGAATTTCAGTTCAACCCGCTGGAATGAGCCCTGCCGGTCACCGTGAAGGCCGCGCCCAGCTGAGGTCTGTTGGCTTGATGGGGCGACTACGATCACCTCGCCCAATGGTAACACGGCCTCAACGGCCGCCCTTAGGCCGGGCGATTCGATTCCGTCATCGTTGGTGACGAGGATGAGGGGCATCAGAGGTTCTCCCGGTTGATCAGATTGACGATGACCTTACAAAGCGTGTCCTTTTCCGTTGGTCTGCTCTCGGCGATCAGAAGGGTCAGCGCCACAAGGGCATTATCGGCCAGACGCTTGGTGCCGGCCTCCCGATAAAGCAACCCGTTGGCATCAAGGAACCAGATGAATAGAAATGCGCCAATACGCTTGTTGCCGTCCACGAACGCATGGTTTTTAACGACAAAGTAAAGGAGGTGCGCGGCCTTTTCCTCAATGCTGGGGTAAAGATCCCGGCCACCAAATGTCTGGTAAACGGCACCGATGGCACTTTCCAGGCCTTTGTCCTTTTCCCGACCAAAGAACCCATCCGCCAACGCGCCCATTGTCTCGGCCATACGGACTATGGCGGCCCGTGCGGCATCACAGGTCAGGACAAACCGCCCAATCTCAGTGGTCGCGTGTAACCGGAGTTGCTGGTGGTCGTACTGGTCAAGCAATCGCAGGGCCAGCGAATAGTCGGTGATGACCCGAAGCAACCCCTCGGCCTCTGGTCCAGTGATTGCCTTTTCACTGATGACCCTCGCCATCACGTCCAAAGCGGCCTGAAGTTCCGAAAAACGGGTTATCTGAGCCTGCAACCGCTTCTCGTTAAGCGTATAGCCCTGGATAAGGTGGTCCTTGAGAATACTTGTGGCCCAAATACGGAATTCGGTGCCGCGGCGAGAGTTGACGCGGTATCCGACCGAAAGGATCATATCGAGACTGAAGAATTCAATTTCACGTGTGACGCGCCTGCCACCTTCGTTTTGAACTGTTGCAGTTTTTGCAACAGTTGAGCCCCGGGCCAATTCACCCGTTGCGTAAATGGTGCGTATGTGCCTTGAAATGACAGACTTATCGCGCTCGAACAGATCCGCCATCTGCTGGAGGCTTAACCAGATGGTCTCGCCACGAATGCTGACCTCCAACGCTGCACGCCCATCCTTTGCACGATAGATAGCGATTTCATTCTGAGGTACTTTTTTCATGTTGCCTTTCATCCTTTACCTCTACGCTGCGTCACCTGCCGGACCTTGCACATGGCGGTGATCTCATCATCGACCATCTTCTTGAGTTCAGTGGGGGCAAGAACTTTGACCCAGCGGCCCCAGGCCATGACCCAGCGAAAAACCTCGTAGACACCGGCGGCTGAGAAGGAGAGCTCAATGTCGCCGTTCTTCCTCTTGCGGATGACCTGCTTGGGGCCCCATTGCTTTTCAAGGACCCAGGTGGCCACCTCTTTGTTAAAGAGGAGCCGGACACTGTGGTTGTGGTCATTCAGGACAAAACGGCCAAATGTGTTAGCCAGCAACGTCTTGGGATCGAAATCGGCGGGGGTTTCGAATGCCCGGTCGGTCAGTTTGACTGACTGGATACGCCCGATGGAGAACTGGCGGACACGGTCCTCACCCTCGATCTTGCCGAACAGGTACCATTCGCCTTGCAGATTGGCCATATGCAGTGGCGCTATCATCCGCCCGGGTGTAATCCCCTTCTCCGGGCTCCGATAGACCAGAGATAGCCATTTCTGGTTCACCAGCCCACGGACGACCGTCGACCAGGTTTCCATATCAATGGCGCGTGTTGGCGGCGTCGTGAAGCTGAACTTATTGAAGATGAGTTCCGGCCGGACGGTGATTTTATCGGGTAGCAGGTCGGTGATCTTGCTAAAGACCCGCTCCAGTTCGGCGGCAATCGGGGTTCCCCGGTACTGTTCAAGGGCTTTTTCCGCAACCAGGATGGCGACCAGGTCGCCCTCGCTGACGCTGATGGAGGGCATGAACCATTGGGTGGTGGTGTAGTAGAAGCCCTTTTTCTCGCGGTCATAGTCGATCGGGGCGTTCAAGCTGTCGCGAAGGAAGTCGATGTCACGCTGGACGGTCTTCTGGGAGACCTCCCAGTCGGCGGAGAAGTTGAGGCAGTTGGGGTAAAGCCCCTGGCGGATGCGTTTGTCGAGCTCGAGCAGGCGGGAAAACTGGGACTTGTTACGTTTCATAGTTGGCCTCGGGGAGAGAAGACTTCACCACTGATCTGCACTGATTGACACTGATCCGGAAAAGAAAAGATTTTGAACAGAAGCTCGCGAAGGCCGCGAAGAATGTTGCGGGGTTTTAATCCCGCTGAGGCGGGATGAAAATCCCGCAACGTGTTTTCCGGGAATCCAACGAGTCATAACGTTCATCCCTTCTATTGGAACATATGCGGACGGTCAAAAACTGTCCGTCATAAATTTAATCTGACGGACATCATCTGTACACCATCAGACGGCATACTGTCCAAAGATAAAGAGGATGAAAGGAACGGCGCGTATGACAAATGCTGAACGTGATGCCAATGAAGTGATGGAGAACAAGCTGAGATGTGTGAGTCTGCTGATGGACTGTCCGCTTAACCGTAATGCCACCAGTTGCCCGTTCCACAGGGTGCGGCAGGAGGAATCGGTGGCGACGCGTGTCAACTGGGTGAAAAGCATGGATTCCGAAAGACTGACAGGATTGCTGGCCAGACATGAGAAATGTATGGGCGGGAGGAGACCGTGAGGTAACCTCCTTCACCAAGGCTCCCACCACCCTGTCCGCCTCGCACCCCAGGAGGCCATCATCCGCCTGCGCGGTCATGCCGTCATTCTCGACTCCGACCTAGCCGCCCTTTACGGCGTGACGGTCAAGCGGCTCAACGAACAGGTAAAGCGTAATGCGGCGTTTTAATCCCGCTGAGGCGGGATGAAAATGCCGCAACGGTGCTTCAGGTAAAGGGAATAATCGCATGGCTCATTCCTGTTCAAAGGCCTTTAATTGCGCTCTCAATTCATCTTTACTGGGTAGATACAGTTGATACCGGCTTGCAAAAATTGCATGGTTGTCCGCCGGGAGTGTCATCTCCACCACGGCGTCACTTTTCGACCGACACAAGAGAATGCCGATAGTCGGGCTCTCTTCGTCCGTTTTTACCTTGCGGTCAAAGAAGTTCACATACATCTGCATCTGGCCAATATCCTGGTGGGTCAGCTCCCCGATCTTCAGGTCCACCACAACAAAACACCGCAGAAGTCTGTTATAGAATACTAGGTCCACCCAAAAATGTTTGTCGTCAAATGTCAGCCGAAATTGCCGGGACTGAAACAGGAACCCCTTGCCCAGTTCGAGCAGGAAATGCTCCAATCGTGAAATGATCGCCGCCTCGAGGTCGCTTTCCGAATAGGAGGCCTGATCCTCAAGGCCAAGAAATTCGAGCACCAACGGGCTTTTTATAATATCTGATGGCGTTGCCAAAATCTGGCCATCACGACTGAGTTGCTGGATTTTACGCTTGTCGCGACTGAGCGCCAGTCGCTCATAAAGGCTGGTGTTGAATTGACGTTTCAGCTCCCTTAAAGACCATTTCTGCTGCGCCGCTTCGATTTCGTAGAAGCGCCGCTCTTCCACATTCTCAACCTGAACCAGGAAAGCGTAATGCGACCAGCTCAAAGGGAGCATTCCGGCCAATTCGTCAGACAGCGTCTGACGAATTGTAACACTCTTATCATCAACTGGTTGAAGTTCAACATGCAGCGTCTGCGGGATCTGCCGAAGCAATTCGCCAGACAGTCCCTGATGAATCCCGGAGTAAGCACGATAGAACTGCCGAAAGAGTTTCAAATTGGTCTCAGAAAAACCCTTTCTTTGCCTAACCGCGAGTCGAGTCGCCGCCTTGGCCATCAACATTTCGCCATACTCCGCCTTATCTTCACCATGTTGTTCGAACTCAACCAAGTACAGGCCGACCAGCCAATTCCGGATGACAAGAGAACGATCAACCGCCACAGCGGCACGGCGTTGCAATTTCTCGTCGGTTTGATGGATCAACTCAACCAGCATTTCAATATTCATTCTCGCTTCATCCCTTCACCGATACACTCCGGAATTCGCGAATTCTCCCACATCCAATCTGATTTTGTATATCTGCGGAAGTAACGATTTTTGCATCAGCGGATGGCAGAGGGCAGCGGGGAGCGCCGGGGGCGCGGTTGTTGAGTTGCTGGGTTGTTGAGGAGATGATGATGACCCACGTGTGTATGTGTGCGCGGGTCTTCCGGGGGTTCCGGAAACGAAGGGCGGGATGACGGCGGGGTGGCGATGGGGAGAAGAAAGTGGGAGGCGGAAGGCCCGCGTACACATCTGCGCGGGTCTTTTGAGTTTGCGACAGGTGGCGGCCGACGTCTCGGCGGCCGATTAAGCGTAGCGCCAGGGGGGAAATCGTTCGCCGGGACGTCGAACGCCACCTGTGCTTCGGGACCGATTAGGGACGGGCTATCTATTTAGTATTATGTATTAGCTATTGACTTGATAAATGGTTAAGGCCTAGTGAGTGCATGAATCTACCCCATCACCCTGTCCGCCTGGCACCGCAAGAAGCCATCGTCCGCCTACGCGGTCAGGCGGTCATTCTCGACACTAACCTTGCCGAACTTTATGGTGTCCCCGTCAAACGGCTCAACCAACAAGTTACGCGAAATCGTGAACGGTTCCCTGATCATTTTTGTTTCCAACTCACCGACACGGAGTGGCAAGCTTTGAGGTTGCAAAATGCAACCTCAAAAAACCGGGGTGGACGTCGCTATCCCCCCTATGCCTTCACGGAGCATGGCGCCATCATGGCCGCCACGGTACTCAACAGCCCCCAGGCGATCCAGATGAGCATCACAATCGTCACCGCCTTTGTAAAACTGCGCCGTATGGCCCTCTCTGTAGAGAGCCTGGCCCGCAAGGTGGCCGCCCTTGAAAACAAGTACGATGCAAGTTTCAGTGCCGTCTTCGATGCCATCCGGAACCTCATGGAGCCGTCCACCCCACCCCGGGAACGCATCGGGTTCCAGTAGGGAGTGGCGCGGGGCGCCACGGTTGTTGAGTTGTCAGGTTGTTGGGTTGTTGAGGGGAAACCAGTAGGCGGTGGGCAGTTGGCAGTTAGCAGCGCCTGTCCCGTCCGGCTGTAGATTGACACTTTTCAATAAAGGAGAAAAGTGCGA